>JAGRCC010000314.1 GCA_020433785.1 Anaerolineae bacterium | reverse complement strand
ACCCCATGCACCAACACCGTATTCGACCGAACCAACCCCAACTGTTCCAACCGATCGAACTCTTGGCCAGCCGTCTTGTCGATCCCTTCAGCCAGATGAATAATCCAGGGATCGGCCGGTCGGGTTTGCCGATAGCTGGTCACAGCATCATCCCCCCGAAATAAAGAATGGCAGAACCCGTAACTTCTTACTACACGAATAGGATAACCGAATCGCAGCGGGCGGTGAAGCGGATTGTGATGGCAAACCGTGGTCACACCGCTGAGGAGATTTTTTAATGCCCCGATCAATAGACGGTCGGCCAGCGGCTGTTGGCGCGGATCGATCAGGTCGGGATCGGTCTCGAAGCGGGCTTCGATGTCCTCGATCCATTGCAGTGAGTGGGTGTAGGTCTCGCGATATTTGAGTCGTTTGAAAGTGTTCAGTTCGAGGTGATCGTGAGCGTTGATCAGGCCCGGTATCAGCAGCCCGCCCTGCCCGTCGATGACCACGTCTCTTTTTTCCGGAGGTGTATCGATAGCGGCGATCCGGCGACCTTTCACCCGGAGCGAGTGGCCGATGGGGCCGCTCTCGCCAAGAACGGTGACATTGGTGAAGTAGAGGGGGCGGGGGAACATAGGGGATTAGAGATTAGAGATTAGAGATTGGAGATGAGGGCTTGATTTTACGGCTTTGATGACCAGAACGACCGGGTTTGAGTGAGGGGCTGAATCAGGGTTGAGCGCTGGCTCCAAAACGGTTTCGATCTTTAACCCGGCTTGACGGGAGGCGGTGTGGTGATCATCAATGGTATGGAAGTGATGTTCCAATTGGTAGGTAGTCCCGTTCGCGGCGGCGAAGGTCCGTTTCCAACCGGCGGTTGCCCCAAAGGGGTGCAGATCGGAGTAAATTAGCAATCCCCCGGACCGCAATACTCTGGCAAATTCGGCGATAACCTGAGCCAGGTTTTTCTCGTGGCCGACGGCCATGCCGCAGGTGATGAGGTCAAAACTGTTGTCGGGAAACGGCAGAGGCGAGAACGGCCCGCGGATGAGCAGACCACCCAAATCCACTTTTTTGGCTTGAGCCAGCATATCGGCGGAATAATCGACGCCGGCAACTAGCCCGGCGAGCCGGGCTTGCAACAGCAGCATATAGCGCCCGCTGCCGCAGGCCACATCCAGGCAAGTGTAATCGCGCAGGTCAACCGGCATCAGACTCAGCATAGCCTGCTGCTCGACTTCCATCAGAGGGTTGTGAGGGGCGGCCTGGTAGCTGCCGGCCCATTGGGCGTAGCCGGTCAAAATATCGACCGGGGTAGGATTAGTGGAAATAAATTTATGTTTGAGTTTTGAGAGCATATGGTAAATGGTAATTGGAGACTGGAGACTGGAGACTAGAGATTAAATACGAGTCCCCAATCTCTAATTACCAGTCTATATTCTCTTAAAAGCCCGATGTTTCGGGGCGTTGGTAGGCTATTAATCGATGGAGAGCGCGGAGTTCCACGGGGAAGCGGTAGAAGCGCAAATGATAGCGGGCGGCCGAGGCCAGCCGTAGGACGCTGCGCCAGGTTTGGGTCAGTTTGATGTCGGTCGTGGTGGGGTAGTAGGCGTTTAGCACGCGCTCAAAATCAAGAATCTGCTGTTGGAGAGTCTGTTTAATCCAGGGCATGGTGTGGCTGCGGCGCTGTGAGAAGTTGAGCCACTCCGGACTGATCCACTCTTCCAGCGTTTCGGGAAAGGCGAAGCCATCAGCTTTGGCCTGCTCGTATAGTTCGCCGGAGAGGGGAACCGGACTGTAGAGATACATAATAATCTCCGAGGCCGGGTTAACGGCCTTGACCCGCCGGATGAACTCCATTGTCTCATGCATATCGGTTTCAGGATCGGGCGGGTTGCCCATCACAAAGGAAAATTCCGGCACGATGTTCCACTCTTTCATCGTGCGGGCTATTTCGAGCGTCTTCTCCGGCGACATCTTACCGCCTTTGTCCATGCGCTTGAGCGTTTCCATCGACCCGGACTCCGCGCCCAGAAAAACCATCCGTAGACCCGAGTCGCGCATAAGCTGCCAGGTGCGGGTCGAAAACTTGAGCATCGTATCGATCCGGCCTTCACCCCACCAACTGACGCCCAGCGGCATAATGCGCTCGGAAAATTCGGCTACACGCTGGTGGTGGGTGAAAAAATTGTTATCGAAAAACTCGACGGCGTTGACGCCCCAGCGCCGGTGGTAGGTCTCGACGACGCCGGCCACCTGTTCGGCGGTTTGGGGCAGCCAGCGACCGTTAACCATGTTGACCACCGCGCAAAAATTGCAGAAAAAGGGGCAGCCGTAGGACGAGTGATAGCCCAGCGTCCGCGTCCCCATAAAGGTCGGGCGCACATAGCGCTCGACCGGCACGCGGTCGAAGTTCATGATCGGTAGTTGAGCCGGGTTGGGGATAGGCGCTTCCATTGTCGAGACCGGTTCGCCGGCCTCATCACGATACGCCACTCCGGCGATGGCCTTAAGTTGGGGCTGGCCCACGGTCAAGGCATCGAGCAATTGGCGAAACACCACCTCACCATGCCCTCGGACGACGTAATCGACAAAGTCCGACCGCAGGCAGGAGTCCCAATGCTGGGTGGGAAAGTAGCCGCCCCAGATGATGGTTAGCTGCGGGTGACGGCGCTTCAACTCGCGGCACAGCGGTACGGCCTGCTGCAACTGCGGCCCTGGCATCACCGTCAGCGCGACAATCGGCGGCGACTCACATTGGCTAATGACGGCATCAAGGCGAGCTAGTGCATCGACTTCGAGATTGCCGTCAATGATCTGATAATCATATTGATCCTCCAACACCGCGCCTACGGCCAGCAGCGACAGCGGCATAATCGGTTTTTTGGTGGCAGAGGATTGTGGGTTGTAAAGAATAATTTTTTTCATTTTCGCTCAAAGGTAATAATGTAATGATCGCCCCAATCGCGGG
>JAGRCC010000313.1 GCA_020433785.1 Anaerolineae bacterium | reverse complement strand
AAACTTATGGGTTCTAGCAAACAGGTGTAAAATGTATGCGTATTTTGGTTGTAGATGATGATGAGTATGCGCGTGAAAATATTAAGCAAGTTGCGGAACAAATAGGCTGCACCATTGTCGGCGAAACCTCAGGTGGCTTCGAGGCCGTGTGTTTGTCACACTATCTCAAGCCGGATGTCATTCTCATGGATTTGGACCCACCGGCCATGAATGGTCTGGAAGCCACCAGTTTTTGTCTTGTCCCGGTGATTATTTTGACCTCGTTAACCTTGTCTGAAATCACCGGGTCGCTTCGAGAAATTGGAGCCTGTGCTTGCCTGACCAAGCCGCTTACGGCTCAATCTTTGGAACGCGCTTTGGCCGTTGCTCAGTAAGAAATCGCCAACTATTTAGGTGACTGGCACTTTTGCTCAAATCAAGCATGCTGAGTGGAAGGATACCGGGTGATTATTGTGATTAAGTGCCAGTCACCAGGTTTGCTGATCGAATAGAGAAATTGCTAAGGTTTGTTTGTGGACCCACTGCTGAGAGTGATTAATCTCTCTAAACGTTTTGGCCGGCTGTCGGTTCTGGAAAAGGTGAGCTTCGAGGTCTATCCGGGCGAGGTCGTTGGTCTGGCCGGTCGAAGTGGGGCGGGTAAGTCGGTGCTGGCCATGCTGTTGGCCGGCCTGCATACCCCCAACGAGGGGGCCATTTATTTTGATGAAAAACGCCTGCCCTGGCCGCTTCAATCGCGCCGATTCGGCATCGAGGTTATTCACCAGGAACCGATCCTGGCCGAAAACCTGGATATCATCAGCAACGTTTTTTTAGGCCGGGAACTGGGCTGGCCGAAACTCAGTCATCTCCTAAAAATCCCCAACCAGTCTCAAATGGATGTTGAAGCAGACCGGACCCTAGGTGAACTGGGGATTCATTTTCCGTCTTTATACGAGAAAGTCTCCAACCTGTCGGCGGAGCAGCGCCAACTGGTGGCCATTGCCCAGGCCATGACCCAGCCGGCCCGGCTTATTTTTGTCGATGAGCCGACCGTGCTGTTGAGCTATACCTATCAGCAGCGTTTCCTGTCCTTAATCCAGCGTTGGCAAAATGAAGGCGTCTCTGTGATTTTTAGTAGCAAAAATTTGGAGCACCTTTTCGCCGTTACCGACCGGATTATCACCCTCCGCAAAGGACAAACTGTGGCCATCCACCGTACCGATGAAACCAGCCGCGAAGATATTGTGGCCGAAATGGTGGGTGTGGCCAGCCCGCACCAAATTACCCCGGCGATTTGGGCCCTGGACAACTATTATCAGGCGCGCCAGCAGGCTGAGAAACTGCGCCATCAACAAGCCCTGCTGGAAAGAAGTTTGGTTGAACGCGATAACCTCAACCAGCAGTTGGTCGATCGCCTGGCCGAGCAGGTTGAAGCGCTCGATCAGGCCAATCTGGCGCTGCAAGCCGCGCAGCGCCGCCTGCTGACCGAGCGCGAGCAAGAGCGCAAACGACTGGCCCGGGAACTGCACGACCAAGTTATTCAAGATTTGTTGAGCGTTAACTATCAGTTGGAAGAGATTGGCTCCAACGGCAACGAGTCGCCGGCTTTGACCGATGAGTTAGATGATGTCCGGATCAGTATTCGTCAGATGGTCGATGACCTGCGCCGGATTTGTGGTAACCTGCGTCCGCCTACCATCGATAGCTTGGGTTTGGGCGCGGCGCTGCAATCCTACACCCACGATTGGAGCGAGCGTAACAACCTTCCCGTCTCGCTTGACTTAGACGCCAACTTAGGCCGGCTGCCTGAGGCGATCGAGCTGTCGATCTTTCGGATTGTGCAGGAAGGGCTGAATAATATTCGCAAGCATGCTCGAGCCGGCGCTGTAGAGATTCGGCTCAAACATACCTCCCCCCGAACGTTATTGATCTCCGTCGCCGATAACGGCCAGGGTCTCAAAGCGAATTTTGACCTGTCGGCGCTGGCGGCCGAAGAGCATTACGGTCTGCTCGGTATTAGCGAGCGGGTGGCGCTGCTGGGTGGTCGCCTCCGGCTGCAAAATCAGCGCGGCGGAGGTCTGCTGCTTCAGGTTGAAATTCCTCACCCCCGTGTCGGCGTCGCGGTCGATACGATTAATTTGTAGCTATTGTCTGTCTCCCCCTGACTTATTGACTAGCGGAAACATCAAAGGTTCTATTGTCACCTACCTGTAGATATGTTACAATGATTCAAGGTTAACAAAATTCGTTGCAATTTGTAGCCTCGAATATGACTATGAACTTCAGACCCATGTTCCTCTCTATTTTTTCTTGTGTGCGGTAACTATTTCGGATAAGTACGTCACTTGTCTGCCCAAGTGACGTTTTTCATCTAGATTAGAGGAGTGTATGACAACCGACCGAGAAGCCTATTTAGAAGCCTCAGTTAAAACAGCCAACAATCTCAAGTCCATTGCCGAGTCACAAGTGCTCAGAGATTTATCGCGGTTGTCCCTGCCTGAGATCGACAATGTGGTCAATCAAGTAGCTCAAGTGGTGCCGGCGGGAAATGTTCCGGGTGTTATCCTCAATGGCCTGGCGCGTTTACCGGGTTCGCAGCCGCCAGCCAAAACGGTCAAACGAGACATCAATTTGCTCTTCAAAGGCGTCGGCCAGGCGCTCGATAAGGCGATGTATGGCGCCTTATTCGCCGGACCGGCCGCGGTTATTTGGGGCTATCAGAACCTGCTGAAACTGGCCGGCAAAGACCCCGACCAGGCTTTTCCCGATGGAACCTGGCAATTTTACGTCGATTATGCCATGCGTGAAGACTCGGCCCGCCATGTCAACGAGACCCACGGGTTTCATACCGATCTCCAACGCCATCAAATCCAACTGAGTGAAAGTGATCAGGCCACTGCCTGGGTAATGGCCGCCATCATCTGTCTTCATGCTTATAGCGACCTATTGAAAAATGAGTGGCGGGAGCGCGTTTACACCGATCTGTTGCAGACGCTTACGCTAGATGACCCTCAAGCTGAACGCTACAGCCATCTTTACGATGTCTGGGCCAAACAGCGCCCCTACATGCGCGGTCAGGATGTTCAGGCTAATGAAACTTATCCCCGCTACCGGAAACGCAAATTCGATGAGTTTCTGGCCGGGGCGATGGCTGAACTTCCGGTGGCTTTGCGCCAACTCTGGCAAGAAAAAATTCAGGCCGCCGTCGAAGAAAGATTACCGGCCTACCGGCAGCAAATGTCGATTTTAACCTGTCTCAACCCGGGCGCTAACGATGAAACCCATACTCCCATCTCGCTCAAAAAAGCCCATATTGGGGTGATCCATCAAGGCCGTTATTATCTCATTCCGGCTTGTGCTCCTCAAACCGAACAGCCGGCCGATGTCAATAACGTGCGGGCCCAACTGTCGACCCTGATGACCTATCCGGCCAATGTGCGACCGGCGTCGCTCACCTCGCTGGCTACTATTCGACGGTCGGCCTGGCCGGAACTGCGCAAAAAAATGAGCGAAGGGCTGATCAGCGATCTAGACACCTTGCGGCTGGCGCCCATCATCATCAACTGCGACCGGCGCGATCGCCGGCTCCCCCTGGCGGCTATCCGCCAGGCCGAGCGCGGCGTTGGAGACCATCCCATGACCCTGTTCGACACCGGCCAGAGTATGGTGTTTGACCAGTCGGCTATCTTTTTTGATAGCGCCTGGAGCGCCGCCTTAGCCGAAATTATGACCAATGAGGCCTTAAGCTGGGCCATTTATCTCAGTTCGCTGCCTCCGGTCCAGGCCCGCCAAACGCGACCGCATGCCCTGGCTCTAAAGATTCAGTCTGGCGATGAAACATTGATCCGGGCAACTCCCAATCTACCGGCTGAAGCGACGGTGGAAACCGATAAGATCAATCTTAAAGCCTTACAGCGACTACGCCGGCTCTTTAAACGGCGTAACGATTTGATTGAGTTAACCGTTAATGATCTATTGGTGTTGTATCGGGCCATTCACGCTGTAACGTACAAACCATCGACCAGCCTAATCGCGGAATTAAAGGCGTTGGGCCAGGCTAAAGAGACGCAGCCGGCCGCACTGGCCGCCTTGACCGCTATAACCTCATCGGGCCAGACCAAGCCGGCCATCGTTATTCCGGTCGATGGCAGCCGCCGGACGCCGCGTGATCGGGTGTACCCGATTACGTTTGAGGTCCCGCTGCAAGAGTTGAATCTGCTGACGCTGCACCAACACTGTATTGACGCTCTCGACAACTACGCGACCGGGAGCGGTGATCGGGCGGCGCATTACACCAACTTTGATAAACTACAGCGAACTTATCTAACCGCCCTGGCCGGGTTTGGCTTAGTGTTGAGTCGCGCCAAAGATATCGCCACGGCCGGCGAAAGCGCCAGCGTAGGGGCCATCAAGCTGCTGGCTCATATGCCGGGTTCGCTTCAGCGAATGTTCGATAACATTCCTGACCGGATCGACATCTTGAACGATATCATTCGCGGTGGTGAAATTTTGGCCAATATCGGCGCGGTCCCGCCGAGCAGTACCCTCACCCGCTATCTGGCCGCAAAAGATGACCACGATAAAAAAGTGCTGGTGTGGGGTGTTGCTACGGACTCGGCCGGCGTGATGCGCCTCACGTTAAGAGATTTTCGGCCTCACGTGGCGCAGTTGATCCTGGCCGATCACAAAGAGATGGCGATTCGTATTGCACAGGATTATCTCGATGCCTATGCTGATGGATTGAATACCTACATCCGAGATTTACAGCGCATAACCGAAACCAGCCGCGAAACACGCCTGACAAAATTGGAGTAAGTGAATGGCTAACGACCCTTTAATTGGAAAACAACTGGATGAATACCGATTAGAAGCGATGCTGGGGCAAGGCGGGATGGCCCGGGTCTATCGTGCTTTGGATGTGCGCCTGGATCGCTGGGTGGCTATCAAAGTGATCGATGCCTCATTTAGAGACGACGCCGATTACATGACTCGTTTTGAACGCGAGGCCAAAGCGATTGCCCAACTGGAGCATCCCCATATTGTCAGCCTCTACCGCTATGGCGAAGTTGATGGCGTGCTCTATATGGCCATGCGTTATATAGAAGGTTCGGCCTTGAATACGCTGTTAAAATCTTATCGCCAAGAGGATAAGTTGATTCCGGTCGCGGAAGCTCATCGAGTCGTCAACCAGGTTTGCCAGGCGCTCGATTATGCGCACGGTCGCGGGGTCATCCATCGCGATATTAAACCGGCCAACATTATGCTCGACCAGCAAGGTAACGCCTTTTTAGCCGATTTTGGCCTGGCTTTGATCAGCGATGTCGGCACCCGCGGTGAAATTTTCGGCACACCCCACTACATCTCGCCCGAACAGGCTATGTCCTCGGCCAGCGCTGTGCCGCAGAGCGATCTGTATGCCATCGGCGTTATTCTGTACGAAATGTTTACCGGCGAACTGCCTTTTGAGGCTGACAGCGCTTTGGATGTGGCTATGCTGCATATGACCGAGCCGCCGCAGCCTCCCAGCGAAATCCGGCCAGACATTAGCCCGGAGCTAGAGGCCGTCATTCTCAAAATGTTGGAAAAAGAACCGGCTGAGCGTTACCAAACAGGGGCTGAGTTGATCAAGGCTCTCGACGAGGCCCTAAAGGCTACCAGTCAGGTATCACTGCCCCTGCCGCCGCCGAACTTATCGATCCCTTATCGAGTGGCCCAAGACGTAGCGGCTCGACCGCTGCCGCCGCTGCCGGCTGGCGTTACCCCCCCACCGCCTTCGTCGCCAAGCGCCGCTGCCGCCTCTCGAGCGGCCTTACCGGAACAGCCGCCGGCCTCGCCGGTCTCCTCATCCTCAAACCCAACTCGGCCGCTGGTTTATGCCGGATTGGGCATTGGAGCGCTTTTACTGGTGGGGGTCGTGGCGATAATCTTGCTGCTGGCCGGTTTTTTCTGGCTGAGAAGCAGCGGTGATGAGACGGTGGCTGAGAATGGGGCTGTGGCTGTCGAAGCTAATTCAGACCCGGCCGAAGCAATCGACCCGAATGCCGGTGCGGAAACTGGCGCGGCGAGCCAGCCGGCAGAACCCGCTGCCCAAACCGGATCGAACTCTCAGGCCGGAAGTGAACCCGACCCGGCCGTTGCCGCTCAGCCGCCGGCGGCTGAGGTCAACAATCCCCAGCCGCCACCGACCTATGAGTTATTACTGGCCAAACATAAGGGAGACAGCCTGTTCTTGGTTAATCAATCTGATCGCCCCTTTCCGCTTGGACCGCTTCAAATGGCGAGCAGTGATCGACTGCTTAACTTCAGTGATGTGGGGCTGGCCACATTAGCCAGTGGCGAATGTATCTCGGCCTGGAAAGATAAGGGGAAGCCTAAAGCCCCCGACGTAACCTGTAATGAAGTAGGGCGTGTTTCTGTGGGCAATAAAAATCGTTTTTGGGAAAAATCTTTTGAAATTTATTATGGCGGCCAACGGCTAAATACCTGCGAAGAAAAGCAGGACCGCTGCCAAGTGAGCATCCCTGTCGCCTTAAGTGACAGCCCGGATCGAGTGGGATTTTCCGGGAGCGATGAGGAGGGCAGCGATGACTGACGATCCGCTCATTGGCCGCCGCCTGGCAAATTTTGAGATTGAGCGCCCGTTAGGCCGGGGAGGAATGGCCCAGGTTTATTACGGTCACGATGTCAAACTGCGCCGGCCGGTGGCTATTAAGGTCATCGATGCGCGCTATCGTGACAAACCGGCCTATGCCGAACGCTTTGTGCGCGAGGCTCAGAGCATCGCCACCTGGCGGCAGGAAAATATCATTCAAATTTACTATGCCGATGACCAGGACGGCTTTTACTACTTCGTTATGGAGTATATCGACGGGGACGATCTGGCCAAGGTTTTGGCCGACTACAAAGCCAACGGCCAACATTTGGCCTATGATGAAGTCCTGCGTATCGGCCGGGCTGTAGCCAATGCGCTCGATTACGCCCACGGCAAAGGCATCATTCACCGGGATGTCAAACCGTCGAATGTGATGGTGGCTAAAGACAAACGGGTGGTCCTAACCGATTTTGGGCTAGCGATGGACGCCGAAATGGGCTCACAGGGCGAGGTATTTGGCAGCGCCCATTACATTGCCCCGGAACAAGCCCGCCACTCAGGCAGCGCCGTGCCCCAATCCGACCTTTACTCGCTGGGCATCATTTTGTACCAGATGCTAACCGGCCGCGTGCCGTTTAACGATCCCTCCTCGACCACGGTTGCTGTTCAGCACCTGACCATGCCCGTACCTCCGCCCCGAGAAATCAATCCTGAGATACCGCCGGAAGCCGAAGCGGTTTTATTCAAGGCTTTGAACAAAGACCCTGAGGATCGCTACCAGACGGGCTGCCAGTTGATCGATGCGCTCGAAGCAGCGCTTCAGGGCAATGAGGCGACCATTGCCTCACCGCTGCTCAAAACCACCGTGTCGAAAGCTGCACCGGCCGCGCCGGTCGTTCCCTCTCCGTCGCCGGCCACGGTAGCGGGTGATAAACGTCCCCTCTTTTATGTGGGTATTGGTGTCGCGGCGGCGCTGGGGGTACTCGTTTTGCTGGCTTTGGTTCTGACCGCTTTCTTTTTTATGCGTAATGTCGATGACGCGGCCAGCCAGTCTGCTCAGGAAACCGTTACCGTTACTGAAGTGACCGACTCAACCCCGGCTGTGCTGCCGGGTCAAAACCCTACCGCCGAGCCACCCGGAGAAGAAGTGCCTGCCACGCAGCTTCCTGCTGTCGAGGCGTCACCCGGATCCCCCCCTACGTCCGAGCCGACGCCAACGCCGGAACCGGTGCCTCAAGTTCTGGCCGATACCGCCGGCAATTTTGGGACCACCCAACAAGAGGCTTGGCGCTATATCTGGAGCCCGCCGGACAATGACGATTGGAAACCGCTCTCTTTTGAAGATAGAAGATACGGCACCTGTTGGTACGGCGAAGATTACATCCGTATTTGCCCCGACAGCGCTCATCCCGGTAATGGGGCCGATGTGGGTTGGTATTGGGTCAGCACGGTGAGTGGCCCGTTGGAGATTCGGATTAATGCCAGCAAAATCGACTCAGGGGGTGATGGGGTGGTGGTGTCGGTCTATGAGAACACCTTAGATACGAGCGGGCAGGCGCCTCTTTTTCAGAAGACGCTGGCAGGTCGAGATAATCAGGGTTTTGCCGAGACGATTAAAATCAATCAGGTCCAGCCGGAGGAGTCGATTTTAATCGTGCTCAATCGCAACAATGATGCTACCAGCGACCACACGGCCATTCGAGCCCGTATTTGCCACTACTACTGCCCTTGATTGAGATTTTCCTCTACCCGAGGTGAGGCTCCATCGGTCGGCTGCCACGTCGCCCCTGAACGAATGTGCAAATCTCGCTGCGGAAAGGGAATTTCGATGTTGCGCTGCTTGAGCGAGTCCCAAATCCGATAGCGCAGATCACTGGACAGGGCGGGGATGCGCATCGGATTGTTGGTCCAGACGAGCAGCGCAAAGTCAAGGCTGCTCTCGCCGAAATCCAGAAACTGAACGGAGGCTGGCGGCTCTTCGAGGATTTGCGGGTGTTGGGCTGCCTCCAGTAACGCCTGCTCCACTTCCAGGGGATCGGCGTCGTACGAAACACCCACTTTAATATCCACCCGAACAATTCGATCGGTCCGGGTTAAGTTGGTCATCATGTCAGACAAAAAATGCGAGTTGGGGATGATGACCTCTCGATTGGTGGCCGTTTTGATAATAATGCTGCGGATACCGATATCCTGAACTGCCCCGACCGTGCTGCCGATCTCGATGACGTCGCCCGGACTAATCGACCGATCAAACATGAGGATAAAGCCACTGACGAAGTTGCTGACTATCTGCTGTAAGCCAAAGCCTAAACCGATCGATAACCCACCGGCGATGACCGTCAGCGTCGTCAGATTGACTCCGGTCACCATCAGCCCGGCGATCACACCGATGATCAAGACCGCATAAGCCGTAAGGGTTGAGACGGCGTGGGCTAACCCCGGCTCAAAACCTGCTTCCGGCAAAAACCCACTTTCTAAGAAGCGAAAAATAAATCGAGACAGATATAGAAAAAGACCGATAATCGCCAGGCCGGCCAGAACAGAGCCAATGGTAATATTTTGTAGGCTTTCATTGGCTAGTGATCTTAACTGAAGAAAATCATCCAACAGGCCAACGCCATACAATAAGCCGGCCATTAGCGTGATGGGCACCAGTACTTTTTTGCGCCACACTTGCGCTTGAGGTGCTCTGAAATTGATATTGATCAGCGTATCGGCCAGCCGGTAAAAGAACCAGAGCGTAAAGAAGGGAACAGCCCAGCGAAGTAGGTCGGTTTGCCGGCCAAAAGCCTCAAAACTATCAATAGCCAAGCGGGCCAGCCACCAGGCCAGCAGGGGGGGCAGGGCGCTCAAGGCAACCACTGGCAGATGACGCGCCCAGGTAATGGGTTTCAAGCGCATTTCAAGCGCCATAAAAAGTCGCCCTAGAACGAATTGGGAGAGCCAGGCTACTGCTAAAATAACAGCCAGCGCAGCGGTTTGGGCTAATGTGGTTAAAGAGAAAAGATTGAGATTAAACAAATAAGATATCTCCCTGTCCGGTCGTGATCGTGTATTTCTGATTCCAGTATAGCACGGTTCTGAGAGCACTACAATGATGCCATTCAGGAGGATCGCTCTGGTCACCCCAACAGTATCACTACACCCGTGGCCACCAAACCCAGCGTGTAGGCCACACTGTAGTAAATCACCAGTGGCTGGCCGCTCTTCCGCCACAACAGCCCCAACGATAAAACGGCCAGCAGCGCCACCACGTACAGATCAAAGCCGATTTCCTCGAACGCCAGATTGGCAAAAATGGCCAGGCCAATGAAAAGTGCGTTGACAATTAAGAGCACTTTGTCACGCAAGGTAAGCGCACCTCGGTAAGGACAGATGACTTGCAGCAGCAGGATCGCCACATTGATCAGCACAAAGCCGGTAAAGAAAACCCAGTGGGAGAAATCGTCGTCATTGAAGCGGATAATCTGGCAGAGCTGATTGGTCTCCTCAGGGGGGCAGAAGCGGATATGCAGGTAGTTGGTCACCTCGTGGGTGCCGTAGCTGGCGGCTAGCAGGTATACTCCCACTAGAAAGGCCACATTGAGCACCCCTCGCCACAAGCGGTCGCCGGCTGAGGTGGGCGGCGACATTTGCAGCTCATTTTTGAGCCAATAGGAGGCGATGACGCTGATCAGCGGCAGAATCAGCATGTTGTTTAGCTCGGTCCATCGCAAAAATTCATTGGGCCAGACATAGGCCGTGGTCAACGAACTTAGCCGGTTAATCGACAAAAGAATGACTACTACCGATTGAACGGCCAGCAGGGCATGAATCCGGTTCAGTCGATATTCAGCCGGCTGGATTGAAAAAGATGCAGCGCTAGACATGGTTGGGCAGCTCCATTAGAACCTTAAAAAATAGAGAATTCTCTTGTAGCACCACTGTCTAAATTCTCCAAAAAGTGATTATCCATTTAGCCAAGATAGATTTAATTGTTCTGAAATTCTCTTTGCCGTATAATCGCTTCTTGAAAAATCGATTGGAGACAAGACGAATGCCGCGTGTAAAACTGGAAGAACAACCTACTTATGAATTCAGCCACACCGTAACAGTGCGGGTGACGGACCTCAACTACGGCAATCACTTAGGTAATGACTCGGTGGTGGGTCTCATCAGTGAAGCGCGCGTTCAGTTGCTGCACGCGCTGGGCTTAAGCGAATTTGATCTAGGCGACGGCCGGACCGGGATTATCTTGGCCGATCTGGTGGTCAACTTCAAAGCCGAAGGCTTTCTATTCGATAGCCTCCACATCGACTGCCACATCGGCGATATCTCGCGCAAAAGTTTTCGGATTTTTTATCGGCTAGCCAAAGGTGCGCAGCTAGTCGCCCTGGCCGAAACGGGCATCATCACCTTTAACTATGCCGACCGCCAGACCGTTTCCATACCGGACGCATTTCTACAAGCCTGGAACGCCTACCAAAGTTCGTAGCAAGTTCTACCACAATTCTAAAGTAAACAAAAGTAAGCGTCCCCATTACCTCAAATATCGAGCCGCCCACACCAGCCGCTGGCCGGTGGTAAATAGCACCAAAATACCCATTAACACGAATAGCAAGATAATCTGCTGCGGCCAAATAATGAAGAGGCTGAAGAAAAGCACGGTCTCCGCGCCGCCGATTAACCCCGACGGCATCGTAATGGTGGTCAGTTCCCCCTTTGTTTTTGCTCCTTCCCGCCGCTTTTCCAATATCGCCGCTAGATACATCCACGAGGCGGCGTTGATGTAAAAGCTGGCCAGCAAGAAGCTCAAGCTCAGAAATGCTTCAGTTGAAGGTAACCCCACGGTCAGCGAAATAGGAATGAAAGCGTAGATGGCAAAATCGAAAATAATGTCGATATAGCCACCGAAATCGCTCTGCCGGCCGGTTTGGCGAGCGATGGTGCCGTCCAGGCCATCGAGGATGCGGTTGATTAACCAGAAAATAAAGCCAAATAGATACTGCTGCCGCATTAAGAAAATACCGGCGATGAGACCGAAACCTAAGCCGATAAAAGAAAGCGTAATAGGATGAATTCGGTACAGCGGTGGGGCTAACAAGGCCAGGACATAATCCTTAGCGCCGCGTAAATAGTGATCAAGCATGGGGTTCTTCTAGGTAAATAAAGATCTGGAGCATCAAAGTTTGCTTTGATCGAATTTGACAAAGCAAGCTTTGTCGCTCCGAGAAAGTTTGGCAAAACCAGTTTTGTTCTCCTGTTTATTCTAACGAAAATTTCTTAAGCCCTAACGATTGTACCAGGGTCAAGAGGATAAAAAGGGGATTGTAGACAAGGTAGCGATACCACAATCGTCGCGGCTCATGCAGCAGGCGGAAGAACCATTCCAGGCCGCTACGCTGCATCCATTTGGGCGCCTGAGGAATGCGACCGGTGTGAAAATCGAATGCCGCGCCGACGCCAATGAGTACCGGCGCAGTTAGCCGGTCGCGGTGGGCGGCCATCCACAAATCTTGTTTAGGAGCGCCAAGGCCCACCCAAATCACATCAGGCGCAGCCTGGTTGATTTGATCGATGACGCAGGCGTCTTCTTGATAAGTCAGCGGCCGGTAGGGCGGGCAGTAGGTTCCGGCAATTTGCAGGTCAGGAAAGCGGGTTCGCAGCCGTTCGGCTAGTAGTTCGGCAACGCCCTCGCGACCGCCGTAAAAGTACTGCCGGTAGCCGTATCGAGCCGAGAGTTCGCACAGCGCCAACATAAGATCGGGGCCGTAGACCCGCGTTACCTCCAAATTACTTTTGAGCCGGCCCAACCAGACCAACGGCATACCATCAGGTGTTGCTAAACCGGCCTGGTTGACGACCCGGCGAACGGGTTCGCTTTGGCGGCACTCCATAATGGTATGCACGGTGCAGATGGAGACATATTGGCGCGCGCCCTGCTCAATCCAGGTCGAAATCTGGTCAAGCGTTTGAGCCATTGTGATCGCGTGGACGCCGACCCCCAGGATGTTAACGCGCGGTAAATCGTTCAACCGACAGCCTCATTCGATATCTCTTCTCGATGGGCAATGTACCAGTCGATAGTTCGGCGCAATCCTTCGCGAAAATCGGTAGCGGCGGTGAAGCCGAATTCCTGCCGGGCCAGACCGGTGTCTAACGAGCGGCGGGGCTGGCCGTCCGGCTTGGATAGGTCCCAAATAATCTCGCCCTCAAAGCCGCACAATTCGGCGATGAGGTGGAGCAACTCTTTAATGGTAATTTCCATACCGGCGCCGATGTTGACCGGGGCCGGTTTATTATATTTTTCCGTCGCCAGCACAATCGCTTTAGCCGCATCGGTTACATATAAGAATTCCCGTGAGGGGCTGCCCGATCCCCAAGCCACAATCCGGTTGTCGCCCTGCTCAACGGCATCGATACATTTTTTGATCAAAGCCGGGATAACGTGTGACGAGTGAGGATCGAAATTATCGCCGGGGCCGTAGAGGTTGACCGGCAGCAAATAGACGGCGTTGAAGCCGTACTGCTGGCGGTAGGCGTCGCCTTGGACCAGCAGCATTTTTTTGGCTAACCCATAAGGCGCATTGGTCTCTTCAGGGTAGCCGTCCCACAGATTTTCTTCTTTGAAGGGGATGGGCGTGATTTTGGGATAGGCGCAGATCGTGCCAATCGAAACAAACTTCTCGACGCCAAATAGGCGGGCCTGCTCCATCAATTGGACACCCATCATCAAGTTATCGTAAAAAAACTCGCCCGGCTTCTCGCGGTTGATGCCAATACCGCCCACTTTGGCGGCCAGATGGATCACAACATCGGGCCGGCTGTCGTGGTAAGCGCGAATGACGTTGCCAATTTGGGTCAAATCGTAGTCACTGTGGCGGGGGACGAAAATGTTTTTTAAACCTTTTTCTCTGAGCTCGCTGACTACATAGCCGCCCAGAAAACCGTCGCCGCCGGTGACCATGATGCGTTTTTCGCTAAGGTTCATGCTAGCCTCCGGTTACGACGGTAGTATAGATTTCTTCAGTTTTTTGCGCCAACTTATCCCAACTGTATTTTTCGACAACTTTTTGACGGCCGGCTTGACCCAATTGGTAAGCCGCAGCCGGTTGGTCGAGAAGATAACCGATTTTCTCAGCGATGTCTTGCGCCGTGGGCGAAACGAGGTACCCGTTAACTCCGTCATCGATCACCTCGGCCACGGCCGGGATGTTGGCCCCGATCACCGGCTTGCCGAACGACCAGGCCTCGGTGTAGACGCCGCCGAAGCTCTCCTGAGTAGATGGCAGACAAAGCAGGGTGCAGGCGGCTAGCGCATCGGTTTTTTGCGGCAAATCGACCTGCCCAAGTTCAATCAAACGGCGATCCTGCTGTCGGGCGAAAAACTTTTTTGAGGCTGGCGTCTGCGGCCCGATGAATAGAAAATACGTGTCCGGTAGTTTCGCCCAGACAATTTTGGCGGCAGCCGCCAGCGCTTCATAGCCTTTATACCGATATTTTTGGCCCAGAAATAGCACGAGAGGCGCTTCCGGCGGAATGTGGTGCTGCTGTCGGAATGTCGCCGGGTCGGCCTGGTCGGCCACGATAGGGCCGATGCCGGTGATAAAGATACGGCCTGCGGAAACGCCGAGGGCTATTAATGTCTCCTTTTCGGCCTGGGTCAAGGCAATCAAGGCATCGGCCCGACGGTAGAGATTGAGATAGTCGCGGTAGTTCCAGCCCACCCAACGCGGATGGTGGTAAGGCGTAAAGACAAACGGGATACCGAGTTTTCGAGCCGTTTTGAGGGAGGCAAAACTTAACGGTTCGCGTCCGATGCGGGTGTTGTGGATCAACTGACAATCGCGCGCCAGCGGCTCGATTTTGAGCAAAAGACGCGCAGCGATTTGGTCGATGGCGGTGGGTTTGAGAGCGTAGTAAGCGAGGGCATAGGGCAAAACTTGGCGGCGTTCCCGGCGCGTGAGGGTAATGAGTTGAACCGGGACACCTTCGAAGGTATAGGCTTTTGGGGCAGCCGGGGCATTGAGGGTTGTGCCGAACAGCCAATCGGTGCGGTTCTCTGCCCACTGGGTGACGACCTGCACCGGAAAATCGGGCGAGAGTCGCTTGAGAATTTGGTGGGTATGCAACTGCGCTCCGCCAATAGCTGGCGGGTAGCTGGTGGTGGTGAGAAGAAGCTTGCTCAATGGATTTTAGCGCAATTTTCTGACACGAAATTTTTTCTTCTGAGCAATTACAATGGCTCCATCTTCTAAATCTTGTTGATAGAGAGTAAAAGCTTCTTCAAGCAGAAGAATTCTTTCATCACGAGGTACATTTTCTAAACGCAAAATACCACAGTGAGGTTTCGATTCCCGCCAGACCATTTCTTCAAAATCCTTATCTGTGGTTATGATGACTCTGTTTTCTCGCATAGCCCAAGCTAAGATATCATCATCTGAGAGCCGGGGGTCTTTTGCGCTTACTCTGACGATGTCGTGTCCCATGCTCTCCAACCACTTTGCTATCGCTCCGCTGGCGTTGACATCGCTGAGAATTTTCACACGATAACCCGATCATATACCGTCTCACCTGAGATAAGATGATGAGCATAAAGCAGGGCAGCTCTGATATCATCCAACTCAAGTTCAGGATAATCTTCTAAAATTTCCGTCGTCGTTGCTCCCTTAGCCAATAACTCAAGGATCATCTCTACAGAAATACGCATACCTCGGATAAGAGGTTTTCCATCGAGGATGTCTTTGTTAAAGGTAATCCGGCTTAATAAATTGTCCATCGGGTGCTCCTAGTTTGTAATATGACCTTTATTGATGATTATATATGATTGGGCGTCCAGGGCGAAAACTGATGATACAATGATGAAAAGATTTAGTGAGTTGGCGCTCATTTTACTTGTGATATTTCAAAAAGATGAAGTTATTTTCGGTCGTGAAGGCCGGTCCGTCAAATTGCTCCGTATAGCGAATTTGAGCAGCCGGAGGACAATTAATACAAACAACCGCGCAGGGTTCAAATCGGTTGTTTTGCAGAACCGCAGACTCGTTTTTGACCTCAACGTTCTCGATGTGGGGCCGGTCAATGGCAGACTGGGCCAGCAAGAACCAGAACGGATATTCCCAAAAGTTGCCCGGCAGAACCAACCCGATATCGGAGCAGTGACCCGCTTGTTCGATAAGTTGAATGACGGTGGTGTAGGCTTCGGCTGGGAGTGGCGCTTGCAGGAAGTATTGCTCGTTTCGGGGTTTGTTGAAAATGGTATTGGGGCCGGTCAAGGGATGGTTCGGATTGGTCAATAGGAAAGGCAGCGACTGCCCAATGAGCAGTACGGTCAGCAAATGGGATAGCCACAGAGATTTTTGAGGCAGCACTAAGCCGATAACCGGCGTCCACAGCACAAACAAGGGTAGATGAAGCCGGCTGTGCCAAGGCTGCCACTTGAGGTAGAAGCTAAACAGCAGAAAGGCCGTGGTCAAGAGCATCACGTAGGTAAATTCCTCGCCCGCCCGTTTTTGAATTTTACGAACCACAACCACCCCAAAACAGAGCCCGATCAAAATTAAGTGGATGAAGTTGCCGCTGGCATCTTCAGAAACAAAAAAGGGGTTGACCTCAAATTGCGTACCGATCCAGGTGGTACGCGGATCGTTGAGATCAATGCCCAGCCCGTGATGCAGCGTTTGGACCGCTTGAGCCGTGGTCCGAGTCAGCGCCGGAAGCGGCACGTTGATATGCAGGGCCAAATTGCGCACCACATTCGAAACCGCCAGAGCCGGGGTCAAGCTTTGGTTTCGATAGTCGTATTCGGCCAGTGACTGCGGCTGAAGGGGCGAACCAAAGAGCGGCAAGTTGCGGGCGTAGTGGCCGCTGTTGAAAATTAATACGATTAACCCCATAGTGAACAGGGGCCACCAAGCTCGCCAGCTGAGAGTTTTGAACAAGCTCAAGCCCAACCAGATTAAAAACGGCGCGGCGTATAAATAGGCGGTCCCTTTGGTTAAAAACCCCAGCGCCAAACTACCACCGCAGCCTAGAATCATAATCCAACTCAACTCGCGGCGAACAGTGATCACAAATGAGACAAAACAAACCAACCAAAACGTAACCACCCAATCGTTCTGGGTGGTCACCGTCTGAAGCAGACCCATAGGAATAGTGGCCGCTACCAACGACGCGAAAACCTGTCCGGTTAGCCTCGCGCCAAGTTGGCGGGCGATCAAACTGACGCCGATAACAGATCCAACCATACTGAGCCACTGGACCCCATTGGCAAAGACGTCGCCACCGCTCAAAAGCTGAAAATGGAGGATGGCAAATTCGGCCCAGGGATTAAGATAGAGCTGTCTCACTTCATGGGTGGCGTAATGAGCGACCGTTCCGTTTTGAAGCCAATGCATCACACGAACCATGTGATAGGTCATCGAGTCCCAATTGTTGGGCGGAGAAATTAGGGCGACCACTCCGGTGAGACCGACGACGAAGACAATGCCGGCCAAAGGGAGAAAGGTTGAGGCCGGCAGACCTGGTTTTGGGAACCCTGACGGCGGTGAAGGCGTTTGGTAGATCAGCCATAAAACAAAAAGAAGGGCCATACTCCAGGCTGCGACTAAAGCCCAAAGATGGAGGGCGTTGAAAAGGCTGAGTATTTCCGTAATAAGCGTCAGCCAAAGCCCCCAGATGACGCAACCCAACAAAACGATCTGTCGCCAATCGGTGAGCCGACGATCCGTCGTCGGCAGGCGACGTAAGGCCAGGGGGAACAAAAGTAAATTGACCAGCGAGAGTAAGATTAGCAACCGCGAAGCTCCTAAATTCGTTCGCTGCGGCTGGTCTGGGCGCGTAAAACCCAATCGCCGGGTGGAAAGTCGATCCGGCGGCGGCGCAGAATTTTGAGCAGTTGGCGTTTGAACCGGTAGCGCTTATTCAGCCAGGCCGTGTAAAGTTTATGCCAGCGCGGTGATTTGAAGCGCGGCTTATTCCAATACTTGGCCCGAATGGCCTCGTGTTCGGCGTACATCGCCGGTGGGGCGACTAATGTCTTGGCATCGACATGCCAGCGGGTGGCGGCCAGATCAATGGGCAGATGGGCAAATTGACAGCCGTCGTTAGCCAAACGTAGCCAGTATTCCCAATCGAGGCCGTAGTGCAGGCTGTCATCCAAATAGCCGGATCGCTCAAAAACAGAACACCGGAAGAAGGTAGTCGGCTGGCTGATGTAGTCGAGGCCGTAGAGCAAAATGTTGTAATCAAAGGGGATTTCTTGTTTGCGAAGCAAGACGTTACCGGTTTGGTCGATGAGATGGTAGTCGCCGTAAATAATGTCAATCTGGGGGTGCCGGCTAAAAAAATCAGCGACGTGTTGGAGCGCCCCCGGCAGGTAGATATCGTCGGAGTTGAGCCAGGCTGCGATGTCGCCGGTCGATTTTTTGAAGCCCTTGTTGATGGCGTCGGCCTGGCCGTTATCCGGCTCTGAGACCCAGTCCAGGCCATCGTACTGCTGCAAAATGGCCAGCGTGCCATCGGTTGAGCCGCCGTCGATGACCATGTGTTCCAGGTAGGGATAGTTTTGAGCGCGAACACTATCGATAGTTTCAGCGATGTAATCCGCCTGGTTGAAAGACGGCGTAATAATTGAGATTTTGGGTAAACGATCAGTCATTCTTATTTGTAGTTCGATATTACTTGAGACAAAGGGCGACTAAGGCGCCGGCTTTACCATAATTTGATGTAACTCAACCGTCTGACGATCCCGGCCGTTTTGTTCAGCACGGGAGGCAGTCGGGTTATCAGCGACGATGGTCAGCAGAAAGTCATTCGGGCCGGGTTTGACGGCAACTAGAAAATCGACGGTGGCTGCGTCCTTAAACGTTTGTTCGGAGGTAATCAGCCGACCGCTAATTAGGCCTGTGAGTTGGATGGTTTGTTTGTCAGCCGGGCCGGCAGCGGGCGATACATTCAAACTTATAATTAAATGTCGATAATCCTTAGCCCATAAACTCCCCATCAAGCCGGCTTGATCCCCCCGGCCGAGCCAGATCGTTTCTACTGGGGACAATTGGGACGTTTGCAGTGACGTCACGGTCAGACCGATTTGATCTTCAAGCGAGGGATCGATAGCGATAATATCGGCTTGTGGGTAAGATGGCAACATTTTAATTTGCCGCTCAATCGTGTCTAACCTAATCTGTTTGGCCTGAACGGTTTCAAAAAGCCGCATTTGACCGGTGTCAATAGGGATTTCGCTGAAATTGGGCTGCTGGGTTAGCCAGGCGACCATCTGGCCGGTTGGCAGCGGTGGGTCCCAATGGAAGTCCACCTGCTGGTCATTTTCAATTAGGATGTGGGTGATTTGGTTAGCTTCAATTAAGGCTTGTAATCTCCCGGCCTCGAACGGCGCTTTACCCCAAGAAACGATCCGATTGGTGTAGCCTAACTGCGGCGCAAAAAGCGGATAATCGGGAACATTTTGGGCGCCGACGAGTAAGATATGGGAGGCAGGCGGAATATAATCTAGTGCCTCGATAAAGGGCCAATCAAGCTGCATCAGGTTTTTGGGTGAAGGGATCGCTGCTGCTTTAGCTTGGTCCACTTGTAGTTTTAAGGCCGGAAAAATGGTCAAAGCCACGAACATTAGAACGATGATCCGGCGTAGCCGATGCCTCGCTGCCCACCGACTGATCAGGGTGACGCCGACAGCCACACCCAGCGCATACGGCGCAATGAGAAAGCGTTCGGGCAGCCCTGAGTCGACCATCCAGCGGACCAGAAAGACGATGCTAACCAATAGAGTCACGTCTAAAACTGTCACGATTTGAAGCGGGGTCAGCCTGATTTTTGGGAACGTACGGATAACATTTCGCATTAGACCGAATAAACTGATGGCCAGCACCGGCAGCCAGATCAGCCCCCCGGTGGAGAATTTGTTGGCATAGGCCGGCAGAGTGAAGGAGAATAAACCCGGCCACCCGTCGCTTTTTTCCAAAGGTAAGGGAGTTCCGGCTCCCAGAAATTGAATGGTTGAATTACCCCACCGAGTTATCGACTCTCTGAGGAAGGGTGACGGCGCTTGTGGTAGTTCGAAGAGTAGGAAGGGCAGGCGGACGGCATGGGTATAGAGCTGCTGCAGACTCAGATCGCTGGCGTGAACTTGGCGCATGGCCGCCGGACCTAGAATGTGCCCGTAGTTGATCAGATTAAAACTGAAAGGTACCACCAGGCCGCTGAGTAACATTCCGGCCAAAATGCCTAGCGTAACTGAACCAAGCCCAGAAAGCCTACTCCCCTCGTGAGCGATAAACCAGGCTATCACCAAGATTACCGGCGCCAGGGCGAGTGCTGTGAATTTGGTGTTAATACTTAAGGCCAGGAAAACACCGGCCATAAGCAGGTGGTGGCGTAATCGAGCGGGTTGTTTGGCGGCCTCTACTAACCAAAAGGCCGTGCCGCTTAGAAAAACGGCCAGCCACAACTCCGGTTTGAGGCCGTTGGCGTATTTCATAACGATGGGGGTCATTACAAAGACCACACAACCCATAACGGCTGCTGTTAGGTTGACCTCTAGGGCGCGCAGCAAAATAAACAACCCTATTGCTGCCGTCGGATAGCCTAACCAGAATACCATCCGCCCCACAACTTCTGATTTGGTAAATAGTACCGGCCACAGAAAAAACAACTCTCCCCCGTAGCTAAAGACCGCCTGGCGGTCATTATGGGTTATGTAAGGAAAAACCGTTTGATTTTCCAGCCAGTACATCACCCGTGACGCATGGTACATTCGTTCATCGGCGTAGGGTAAGCTGGAAATGGGTGTGAAATATTGGATTAACCCCGACAATACCACCGCAAAAATTACGAAGGTTATCCCGATAAGAGCGATGGGATATCGCGACATGAGCGTACGGCCTAACTGTTTAGCGGTTGAGGGAATCTGAGAAAAGGCGGCTCGATCAGGAAAATCTAATTTGTTTTTGAAGAGGATTAACAACAGACCAAGCCATAAGACTTGAATGGTTAACCACCCGATCGCTGTTAGCGTGAAGAACACCGAGGCGACCGTGCTGATGATGCCCAATTGAACGGCGATAGCGCCAATGATCACCCAAAATTTCTGAGTGAATTTTTCAGACCAATGAGTTGAAATAATTAAGGCACTGCCTAGTAATAAAATTGATGAGATGACCAGACCAATCATCGTTAATGGTAAGTGATCATACTGACGTGATCTCTCTCATTTGTACAGGATGCCCCACTTGGTGCGACCGATCAACGTTAACAGGAGTTTGCTCCAAATCCAGGGCGCCTTGCAATATTTTGGTCCCGATTTGATGGCCTGCCAGAAATATCGCCGGGCTTCTTTCAGTTTTTTATCGCGAAAGGCAAATATACCTTGATGCAATTGGGTATGAACCCGGCGCATTTTGATGAGTTCGGCTTCCGGCAGCCGGTTGGGCAGCACGGCTTCGGCGAAGGCGGTGTAAGCCTGCTGCATTTCTTGTTGCCCGTTGTAAGCGGCTTTGGCAGCAAAATGCATTTCCAATTCATAGATGCCCCAGCGAAACTGGTTTTCTTCTTCTGGGCTCAACTTGTAGGGGAGTTGGCCTTGGTGCAGTAAATTCAACCAAAGTTGAATATCACGCATACTGCGCCCGTCGACGGCAGCCAGTGAGGTGACATTCGGACCGTGGCTCATGCGGTAATTGGCCAGGCGGTGAGCGATATAGCCGACCGGATAGTTGGCTGCAATCTTGACCCACATTTCCCAATCGGAGTGTAAGGTCATCGGCTCTATCACGCCGCCCAATTTTTGATAACAATCGCGTTTGACAAAGGCCGTTGGTGCTCTGACAACACACAAGCGGAGCAACGTCATCAAAAACTCGCTGCGTTCGCGCACCCACGATTTCAGGAACACCATTTCGGGTTCGCAGCGGTCGTCGGGGTAAATTAAATTCAAGCCGGAGAAAATAAGCCCTACCTCAGGATGGTCTTGATAAAAGGTGACCACTGTTTCTAATTGGTTGGGTTCGTAAAAATCGTCGGCATCGAGCTTGGCGATGAGATCGCCCCGGCATTGGGCGACAGCAAAATTCCATGAGGGCGAAATGCCCCGGTTTTGCTCGTTATAAAAAATAGTTACTTGGGGGTGGTCGTTATATTTTTTTAGGTATTGGGTTGTGTTGTCGGTTGATCCGTCATCGACGATGATGAGTTCGAAATTTTGATACGTTTGGTTGAGGACACTGTCAACAGCTTGGTTAATAAATTTTTCAGTGTTGTATACTAAGATAAAAATGCTAACAAATGGTGATTTGTCGGGTTGCAGTTGCCTGGAATTAGACATCGTCTCTCCTCTCGGTTGTTCCGGAAAATTGAAGAGCGCCTGATAATCTTCAGCGTTAATTGTTCCTAACAACCAGATTAAAGTTATATAACTGATCCCTCCCGCTAAAACTTGAATAATCAACCCGGTTGATGATAGCTCGAAAACAACCAGCATCAACCCCAAGGTAGCCGCCACCGGCCTAACCAAAATGTTTAGAAAGCTTACCAAGCCAAAATCATAGCGCAACTGCCACAAATATAAAAATACCAGGACTGCTTCGGTGATAACCGTTATAACAGCGGCGGCTATAAATCCGTACCGTGGGATCAACCACAAATTAAGCAGCACATTTAGTAAAACTGACCAACCCAATTCCCTAACAGCGATATGTTCGCGGTTGGTTGCCAGCAGCGTATAGCGAAAGAATTCAGAAATAAAGAGTAAGGGCACGGCTAAGATAAGTATCGACAAGGCTGTGGCTGCGGGGGCAAAATTAGGACCATAAAGGAGGTTGATCCAGTGGTCGGCGGTTAGGAAGATTCCGCCGGTGATCGGCAGCGAAATGACCAGCAGGTACTTCAATATCTGCCGGTAAATTTGGGGAAGGCTGGCGGGATGCTCGGCAAATTGGCGGCTGAGAGAAGGATAGAGCGCGGTGCTGATGGAGGTAGAAATGACAGTCACCCCCAAGATGATGGCATAAGCCGCCCCATACCAGCCGGCCATCTGCTCAAACCAAAACCAAGACAAAATAACGATATCGATTTTTAAGGCCCAACTAAGCCAAAGTTTGATCAGGCCAAATGGGAACGAGATGCGCAGATAGCGCCACCAGGCCGCGGGATTTAGCCGGAAATGGAGACTATCGGCATGATCTCGCCGGATCGCCCACCCAGCCACCATCGCCGCGACGATAACATTTAATAACGCCGCTGAAATTAATCCAGCCACATGCCAGCCCAACAGCAAAAAGATGAGTCCCGCTCCGACAAAAGCCAACTGCCCGACAATGAGGCTTAAGGCTGACAGGTCGAACCGTTCATGTGCCTGGAGAATGGCATCGAGGGGATCTTGAACGGCATAAAGCGGTAAAATCAGGCTGGCAAAAAAGATAAAATGCAAGTATTCATCTGAGTAACCCAGCCACCCGGCAAACAGCATGATAATTAAGATCGTAACCGCGGACAACACCAAGCGTAGGACAATAATGTTGGCGGCAATCGATGGGCTTTCCGGATTATGATTGGCAATCTCTCGAATGGCATACATACTCAATCCGGCATCCGACAACATGGCAAAAATCGTCACATATGACCAGATGATGACGTAAATGCCGTAATCAGCATCGCCCAGCCAGCGAATGATAAAAATGGTAAAGGCAAATGAGATGAGTTTGACACCCAACTTACCGAACGTGCTAAAGAATGAATTTCGAGCCGCGATGGAAAGTAGATTTTTCATTGTTAGTGATAGTGATAATTATTTATGCACTATACCTGTGATTATTCCTCTTGGCAACTGCCTATCATAGCCGGCGTTACACTTGTTTTAATGAGTAAACTTTAGTAAGATCAGAAAAGCCCAAGTGTTAATATTAGTTCTAATGAAGAAGGCTCAGATGGAAAAAATCAAACGATTGGCGGCTGCCATAATTCCGCTGCTCATTACGCTGTTGCTTGGTGTGGCTTTGGCTCAGGTGATTCACCCACAGTCTCGCCTTGAAATACCCCTCGAACCGATTATGGCTAACGCTGAGGGTGTGGAAACTCTAGATCTAAGTACGACAACTGTCTATTCAGTTTATTTACCGGTTATGGTTAATCCGCCGCTAAACCCCAAAAAGGGCTTTGGAGCTAAAGCTCAACCCGCTTGCAATGATCTGGTAAAGGTGAATGCCTCGTGGTATTTCAACTGGACCTCTTGGCCGGACTCGACTTGTAGTCCGGATCAAAAAGAAAAGTTTGTTCCGCGAATCTACAATGCTGACGGTATGGCCTTTCTCTCAGTGGCTATCGATAATGCTCAAGCCTCAGGATGGCTAATTGGCTTTAGTGAACCGAATTTGCCCTGGCAGGGAAATATAACCCCCAAACAAGGGGCTACATTATGGCGGCAAATCGAGAACGCGGCGCTGCCAAAAGGGATTAAATTGGTCTCACCCTCGCCTAATCAGTGGAATCCGGGCCAGCACGGGTACCCTTACGGCCACCAATGGACCTGGTACATGGTGAATGAGTATAAAGCATTATATGGCACTAACCCCCATTTCGATGCGCTTGGCTGGAATATCTACAAAAGTAAGGCTAGTGATATTAAGGCTTTTTTAAATGCCCGGCGCGGCGAAGCGCTTGATCGGGGTTACAACGTCCCCTTCTGGTTGTTAGAGTACGGGGGCGATTGCGGTAGCTCGGTAGATCAAATCCGGTCTACAATGGAAAATACCAACCCCTGGTTAGACAGTACCCCCTGGATTGGGCGATATGCCTGGTTTGCCAATCGGATCACCACGTTAGACTCCGATGGAGTCGATAACAAAAAATGCTCGTTGGTGAATTCATCTACCGGCGATTTAACCCCGTTAGGCTATACCTATCGCGGCTATTGATATTCGGTTTGGTCTAAGTGTTTTTGATAGAGATGGGCTAGCTGGGCAGCGTCTTCTTCGATGGATTTGATCAACTTTGATTGGTCGGCCAACCGGTCAATCAGTTCCGGCGACTCGATACAGCGGGTAAGTTGTTTCGCCAAATCGTTTACCTGTTGGTTGGCAAAGATGAGACCGTTGACCTCGTGCCGGATTAAATCGGTGATGCCACCGACATCGCTGGCGATGACCGGGATGCCGTGCGCTTGGGCTTCCAAAATGGTGATCGGGCTGTTCTCCGGCCAGAGCGAGGGCGCGACTAAAACATCGATTTGGCGGTACAGCTCCGAAATTTGGGCGTTATCTACAAAACCGGCGAAGTGAACATTGGCCGTATTCGCCACTTTTTCTTTCAACCCCTGCATATACAACTCAGCATTGACATCGGCCCTGCCGTAAAGAGTTAACTCAGCTCGATCTTGAAGATTAAGCTGGGTGAAGGCTTCGATCAACAGATGAACCCCTTTGATCGGCATGATCCGGCCGATATAGCCAAATCTGATTTTCGGAGAAGGTGCTTTTTGAAAATCGATTGGCGGAGAGGGAATGCCATAGGGCGATACGGTAATGCGCTCTGCCGGAAAGTGGTGGAGCCGAAGCCTATCGCGCACGTAGCTCGACGGAGCCATTATATGGTCGATTTGCGCTCGCCAGAAGGGCAAATAACCAAACCGGTGCTCGATACTGGCCGCAGCGTGTACAAAATCGGCCCGCTTGCCGATGAAATTCTCCAAAAGCGGTAAGGTCGACATGGCCAGGTTTCTTGGCAACAGCCGGAAAGCCTGATCCAGCCGGACTTCAACCGGGGTGTGAGGACCCATACATTCGGTACAAAGGGCAATCGCTTCCTGCTGGGTGCAGATGCTGCCGTCATATTTGATGTAGGTGCCACGCCGACAGGTCAAGACAAAATCCGTGGCTGTATAAATGATAGGCAGATTCAGCGTTTTGGCGGCCTCGATGGTGCCCCCCATCAGCAGCGATAGACTGGTGGCATGTACGACATCCGGTTGGATCTGCTGCAAAATAGCCTTGATTTTGGCGGTGACGCTGGGATCGTGATAGGCGGCGCGATAGGTGACGGGGCGGCGCAAAAAATCATATTCGAGGCGAATTAACGGTATACCCTGGAATATTTCCCGTTTGATTTCCAAGCTTAAATCCGGTTTATCAAGGGGTTCGCCGGTGAGGATGTGAACGGTATGGCCGAGGTACTGCAGCGCGTGAGCCAATCGCAACGTGTAGGCTTCGACTCCGCCGAAAAAGCGAGGGAAGAAGCGGTGAGTGGTTAAAATGAGGTTCGTGGCGTAACCTCCGGGGCAAATCTATTCATTGGGTAGATATTTCAATCGCCTACTATTTTTTTGCCCAGGCTTCGAAACCGGTACAGCCAACCAAAACCGGGTTGGTTGGCCAATTTGAAACCAAGCCCTTGAATAATCCGGCTTAGGGGGACATAGCGGGCAATATCTTGCCCGGATAGGTTGCTAACAACATTTCGGTAAAGTTCCGGCAGCTCCGGTCCGGAACGTTTGTGTGGCAACAGCGGACGGTTGGCTGGCCACGGCCGAGGAGCCTCACGCCAAACCTCGTCCGCCATATTCAAGAACCAGGCCATATAGTCATCATAATCGTACCGGGCCGCGACGGTTTGATGAGCTTGATGCCCTATCTCACATAATCGCGTTCGATCCGTGTCCAACTGCCCAATCATTTGCCCCATTTCTTCTAACGCATTCACGGGGACCATAAAACCATTCTGACCCCCTTGAATGACCGCTTTTGCACCGCTAACTTCGGTCACAACGGGAACACAGCCTTGAGCCATTGCTTCCAGCATAGCAATCGATGTACCTTCGAATGCTGAGACCAGTAGAAATATATCGGCCGCTTGCCAAACAGCCGGCATTTGGTCGGGGGATAAACCGGCTTCAAACGTAATGCGCTGGCGGGTAGATGGCTCGAGCGACGCGATTTTTTGACGTAAAACGTCTTTATCGGCCCCCTCACCGATAATACGCAGCTGGAAATTAACTTGATTTCTCGATAGGATTTCGGCTAAGCGAACCAGGTCGGAGACCCGTTTTTGATGCTCTGAAATTCGTCCGGCATAGACCAATTGCAATGGCTCCGGTCGGGTGGAATAGCGCCGCTTTAACTGTTTCGGGGTGTTGACGGCATATGGTTTTACGACAATATCTGCCTGGCGATGCGGAATAAGCGCAGCTAACTGCTCCCCAATTTCCTGGCTGACAGCCACAAAGCGATGGATTATGGGTTCATAGTAGGTGAGCCAGTTGTAGTATTCGGGATCGTCGGCATGGGCATAGCCGATGGTGCGAATGTTGCTTGCTTGAGTTTTGGTAATAAGCGCACAGGCCGCATAAGTTCCATGCGACCAATTGGGAATTATTATACCCGGTAGATGGCTTTGATAAGCGGGCAGATAACCAAGTGCTACATCGCGCTCGGTCAAGTGGAGACTACCAGGATAAACGGGGTTGGGGCATTCAATGATAGATACTTGGGGTGGTAACGTTATGTCGATATCCGAGTATGCACTAACGTGTTTTATAAGAGGTACAACTCGCTGAGTTGCGGTCAAGCGACGGCACATCTCCACCGACCAGGTTGTGACGCCACTAAGTGTTAAGCTTCCCGGCAACACAAAAATAATATTGTAGTTAACCATTTATTCAAAGAGAGTTCCTATCCAAGGATGATAAACCATCCTGAAACAACGGTACAAGTTTTTATTTGCCACCTAAAACTTTTTTGCCAAGTCCTCTAAAATTATGGAGCCACCCCAAACCAGGCTGGTTGCCGACTTTAAAGAATATGGCTTGAACAATGCGGCGGATTGGTATGTAATGGGCTATGTCCTCCCCTGAAAGATCGTAGTGCATTTGTTGTTGGATGGGGCTGGATGGCAGGATTTTTTCTGGAGCCTTTAAAGTCGTCTGCGACGAATCGGTTGGTATAGGATTCGGTGGTGCTTTCTGTTTATCAACCACCTCAATGATTTTCAAGAGCCAGTTTAAGGGTTCAGCCTCTGCTCCGTTTTTACTAAAGTTGGTGTGAAGTTCTGTCGCGAATGCCAAATATGGCTTGGCTTCATCATTTTTATTTTGGCGGCAAAGTTTAACAGCCTGCTCCCAAGCTTGCTCCTCATACCAGCAAGTCAATTTTGTCTTCACGTCTTGAAGATTTGGGATACGGTCCGGGTATTTTTCCAGAATTCGCGTTTTAGCCAAATAAGAATGTCTGAGTTCTTTAACCCCTAAGAAATTGAGTGTTTCATTGCTGTCGTGCCGCCGGTATTCTACCAGCCCTTCAGGTAAGTAAGCGATATCATAAAATAATGCCAACCGGAGCCACATTTCCCAATCAGCCGTAAATGGGAGTTGTGGATCAAATCCCCCTAGTTTTTCATAACTTTCTCGCCTGATAACTACACTGGGACAACAGACAGTATTAACCCCCCAAAGTAACTTATTAAAAACTTGAGAACCACTTTGGACGGTTGCTTCATTGGGATCAGGCTTGAAATACCACCATTTGGAAAGGAGGTTGCCGGTTGGTCCAATCTGGTAAACATTGGAATGAACCATACCTACCGAGACATTTTCTTCAAGTATTTTAATCTTTTTAACCAAGTTATCGGGCATCATGACATCGTCTTGATGGAAAATGCAGATATATTTCTCTTTGGCCTCTTCTAAGCATCGATTCCAATTACCGACTAAGCCGAGGCGATCTTTATTTTTGAGAAATTTGATACGTGGATCATTATATGATTTGACTATTGCCTCGGTATCTTCATCTGAGCAATCATCGATTATGATCAGTTCAAAATTTGTCCAGGTTTGGTTTAAAATACTTTTAATGGCCTCACCCAAATACTTGGTGCCATTATAAACAGGAATACAGACACTTACTTTTGTGGTCTGGTCGAAGTTACCATTCATACTAATAGTAGGAATGGACTTAATAGATGGCTCATTAGCCTTTTGAAGCGCATTTTTTGTGGCTTCCAAATAAGCAATCCCCAACTCTTGAGACGGTTCCAAATGAGCACCCTCGCCCCATTCGTTCCAGGCATTGATAAAAATGAAGTTCTCGTCGGGTGACGGCGGTGTGAATTTTTCAATAATGGCTTCCAGCCACTTTTGATACAACTTGGGGGAGGCATTGTGCAATATACGGGCATCCTTTTGGCGTCGAGGCGTATTGTCCCAACTGGGGGTGATGCCAGGAAAGCGCTTGTAAGTGGGGGTGTTCCGCTGTAGCATTTTTTCTACAACCGCCTTGTAATCATACACTTGGTTGTTTTCGCCAAAATTAAGTATAGGTTCGGGTAAACTTAACCAGTCAGGTTGAAACTCAACAGCGGCGTCAAAACCGATCTGCGCCGGATCGATCCGATCATCTCTGAGACTTTCCACGGTACACAAATAAAGTTCGCCCAGTCCCATTTTGTGCGCTTCCTCACGCCAGATTGCGGCTGTTTGTGATGGATTAGGAAGTTTAGAAATTCGATAAACCAGAAATAGTGGTTTATCCTCTACCCGGATATACCGCTTATCCCGGAAAGCGCCGGCTAGCCACTGAATATGCTGCCGGTCATCCTCAGGACTATACTTTTGCTGCATAAGCAGGTGCTGCTCCAGGCCATCCCAGGTGCGAGTCCAGTTTTCATTGGCCCAGCAGAGACAAAACGGAAAATCGGGTTGGCCCGAAGTAAGTACCTCATTAAAGGGTCGCTCCAAAAGGCGGCGACCGTTGAACCAGTAGTGGTAATAACAAAAGCCGTAGATACCATACTCACGGGCCAGGTCCGCCTGCGCCTGTCTCGCTTCCGGCAGGCGTAAATCATAAAAGCCCAATGTTGAAGGTAGATGGGGCTGCCGATGACCCTCAAAGAGCGGCTTCGCGCCGGCTACGTTTGTCCACTCCGTAAAGCCTTTGCCCCACCATTGATCGTTTTCGGGGATAGGGTGAAATTGAGGGAGGTAGAAGGCTATGGGGCGGACTGCCTGTGTCTCTATAACGGTTGCCGGTGATGTAAGTGTAAGCGTGGTTCGTGAGGGTCGCATAAGCCAGGCAGACAAATCTAATCCGAATTGGTTCTGCAGTTCTTGAATATCTGCTCGAAACTCTTCCAGCAGACTCTCCCTTAATGAGGGAGTGAGTTGATCTTTTTTTTCATTAACTAGTTTGTCGGGAGATTTCATATGGCGAATGGAGATATCCGGCAAGAAGTTGTCATCGATTTCTAGAAATCTAAACATCTCCTTTAACAGTTCTATTGGGTCCTCTTGAAGGTCCTCGTAACGAAATATTTTTATCTGCTTACTGTCAAAAAGTTCGCGAAATGGTTTCAAAAGCTGAGCATATAATCCCTGTTTCATATACCACCATCGTTGGTGAATATCATCGAGTTGTAGAGCCTCGGTAAAATCGGAATTTGTTTCAACTCCAATTTTGACATTGTGTGAAAAGTGCGAATATGCTCGGTCCACAGGGTTGCGAAGAATTGCAATTAGCTTGGTCTTTGGAATGTAATACTTAATGCGAGGTGCTGCTTTATTACTCCAAGCCATATAAAGCGGCGATGCCTCTCCTATTGCAATCTCATTGGTCACGCCATTAAATAGGGTTTCATAATCAGATAAGCGAGTTATAGAACTTTCCCATACTTTTTTTTGTACGTCGGTATGAAGGACAGGCATTCCGGTTTCTTCAAGAGCGAAAAAGCGAGTCTCTTTGACTGGACTCATATAAACTTGGGGGTGTTGTTTTAGATAGGCATACAGGGATGTTGTACCAGCCTTCATCGCCCCAATAATTAAAAAGTTGGGAAGAGTCACAATCTTATTTTCCTACTCTATTAATATAATCTTCAAGTTCGAAATCTGTTTCTGCGAGATCCCTTTTCCCTTTTTCCACGACTACAAACCCTTGATAAACGGCCAAGTTTGATACAACAGCTTGTTCCGTCCAATTTCCCTGCGTGCTGCCTGTTGCTTCCACCAATTCAATTATTAATTGGGTTAATGGCGTTTTCTGAGACCAGGGGTGATCAGGTTTGATGAACTCTTGCCAATGTCCCCAGGCCCAATCTTCAATGACGTAAAGTCCCCCAGGCCGCAATAAAGGAAATAACGTTAAAAAGCTTTGTCTCGTTAAATCATACATATGCGATGCATCATCAATAACTAGATCTAAAGGGCCAGAAAACTCTTGATTGACAATTTGGCGCAGACGTTTTGAGTCGCCTTGGTTAGTACTCCAGAAAGTACTAATACGATCCTGTAATGCTTTATTTTGTATATATTTGCGAAAATAAGAACTATCTTGTTTTTGTTGAATATCGACCCCAACATGTTTTTCTGGCTTGAAGTATTCAAACCAAAACGCTACACTTCCCCCGTCAAACATACCTAGTTCAAGAATATTTTTAGGCTTAAAGTCGTTTCTGGTTCCCCAAAAATGGGCATATTGGTCGATCAAATGCTTAATTTTGAAAAAAATAAAACACTCATCTCCAAGTTCCCAATTATCACTTTTATAATGTTGTAGTCGGAACACAAGATCATCTAATAACACTCTATCTTGTTTCCATATTAGCCGTTTAAACATTTTTTCCCCTGTAAATTAATATTTCTACTGTTTCAATCAGGAAACTCAATCCCTGACATCCACTGCCAGGTTTGAACTATGCCCTGCTTCATGAAGACTTGTGGCTGCCAGGCCAATTCCTGGGTCGCTAGCTGCGTGTCCAGCAGAAGCCTGGGGATATCAAATTTGCGGGCCGGAGCAGAATTAACCTTACCTTTTTTACCTATAACTTCTTCCACCAGTTCTAACAGTTGGAGAAGAGAGATTTCCTGTCCCCCACCAATGTTAAATACTCGATGGTTTAGGATCTCACTTTCGGCGACGGCAATAATAGCATTTGTTAAATCTGAGATGTAGAAATAATCTCTGGTGACGCTACCATCACCCCAAATTGTTATAGGCAGATCGCGCGAAATACGATACAAGAATACGCTAACAACCCCTTGCCGGGCTAATGGATTTTGGCGTGGTCCAAAAGGGACCGAAGGGCGTAGGATGGCGTAGTCTAAATCATAGAGATGATGAAACATCTGAAGATATTTTTCTACGGCTAATTTGGTTATGCCATAAGCGGTAATTGGATGTTGCGGATGCGTTTCAGAAATAGGTAAATTATCGGTTGGGCCGTAGACCGTACCGCCAGAGGACATAAATACTAATCTTCGAACACCCACTTGGCGGCAAATTTCAATTAGATGGAGGGATGGGATCAAATTGGCCGTAATATCCCCTGTAGGGTCATTGTTGGCGACTTCATGAATAGTGGCCCACGCCAGATGAAATACGACGTCCGTTTCTGTGACGGCTTGCCGGAGCAGATAGGTCTGACTTAGGTCACCCTTAATATAACGAACTTGTGGAGGCAAAGGATCGTATCGTCGTTCGTAGAGATCATATACAGTTACTTTCCAACCTCTGGCGCTGAGTGCATCGACTAAGTGAGAACCGATGAACCCGTTTCCTCCAATTACTAAGGCTCTCAAGAGGAATAAACCTTTTCCTTGTTGAGAATGCGTTCAACAATGTTAAACATTTGAAAACTACCCACAGCTACATCGTGACGTTCACGAACCTTTTGAGCAGCTCGCTGTCCTAGCGATTGCTTCAACTCTGGAGAATGAAGCAACTGTAAGACTCTGTCGGCCATTGCTTCAAGATCCAAGTAAGGAATTACAAAACCGCTGTCCTGTTCTACAAATTCGCCCGCTCCCCCGGCGTGGTCGAAGCAGATAATAGGTTTGTTCAATAAGGCTGCCTCCAAGACGACCAAAGGAAACGGATCTTCACGTGATACTAAGGTGAACACATCCGAGGCTGCCATAAAATCTCGAAAGTTAGGACGTGTACTAACAAAATGGATATAATCTTCTAAGCCAATCCGCTTTACATCGTACAGTAAGGAGCCAATAACCGGCCCTTCGTCTTCGCCGCCGACCCAAACAAAATGGACAGGCTTTTCAGGTTGATGCCGGTATATGATGTGGGCCAGTTGAATAAATAGGTCTGGTCCCTTACGCCAATCTGTTGTACCACAAGCGACCACGACAAAGGCGTCCGGGGGGATACCCAGTTCTTTACGGATGCGGATATTCGACAGGTCTACTTGAATTTCGGTAGTGCAAATAAAGCTATGAACGATATCGACCCTATCGTCGTGAACCTTGAGATTCTTAATCAAATTTTGTTTCACCGCATTCGATCCGGCAACATAATGAGTCGTGTGTTGTATGACCTGTTTAATAGTTTTGGGAGGGGTTTTGTAAGTAATCCAATACTCAAGTTCATGCACATAACAAACTATTGGGCAGTTTAGGCTTGATAGGTCTGCAATGAGATCGCCGTTTGTAATAGTATTGGCAAAAATGAGGCCAATGTTTGAATTCTCAAGTCGATTCTTGATAAGATCGATATTAGCCATATGATTTTGGGATCTATCCCGTTGCCCCCAGACCATGGTATGGCCCAGCGCCTCGAATTCAGGTAAGAGTTCCCCCCCCTCCTTTAATAGAATTTCAAAAGGAATTTCGGTATTGACTTTAAACCACTTTAGAAAATTCAACAAAAGCATCGGGGCGCCCGTGCGTCCGGCATAATGTGAAATAAAAAGCACCGCCGGTCGATCGATGTTTGATCGGGGGGAATTATTAGCGACTAATCGTTTAGTTGGCTGCTGCAAAGTGGGTTTTGAACTAGGGACGCTGACCCTAGCGGCCTGGCTTTCCTCTTTGCCGACAATCTTCTCTTTAATCCCATACCAGCGTCTGGCTAGCCGCCAGACACGTGTATTTTCCATCACAGTTAAACGTTCGGTTAAATCATTGGCATATTGATGCTGGTTATTAAGTCGTTGCTGTAGTTGAGCATTATGACTTTTTTGGTTGGCTATTTGCTGCTGTAGATGTTGGGCCAACTCATCTTTGGCTGTAAGCTGGCCTTTTAATTCATTTAGGAGGTCGGTTTGCTGAACTAATTGATGCTGAATACTTTCTAAGCTAACTGATAAGTTTTGCAGTTCCTGAATACGACGGCTTTTCTCAACATTTTGCTGGTGCAGGCTTAACCGCTCATTTTGTAACTGCGTTATCTGGGTCGTAAGTTGTTGTATTTGCTCCGTGCGGATTTGTCGCAGAATTTCTTTACTCGCTACGATTGAACTGGGGGCAACATAAGTTAAGAGTAGTGAAAAGAGGTAAGAGCGTTGTTCTTGTTTTAGCATATTATGACGATCAAGGTCATTAATAAGCTGCTCTAAATGCACTATTTTTTCTTCACGAACTATCGCCTGTGGCCCAGTGTAAGGCAGATCGGCGCAAGTATTCAATTGGTCCAGAATAGATATGATCCCTGGTGCTACATAATTAACCACTAGCATGGTTTGCTCGGAAAAGTTGTCTTGCATTAGTTCTGAAGCATGATAGATTGAGGATACGTCGGTGTTTGTTAGAGAAATGTCTAATTTCTTAGCTGTAAATTTGATAAAGTGATCAATATCGGCTGTGACTGTAGTAATATGAGCTAACACGCACCTTTCTTGGTGTTGTTGATAGAAGTCCAAGATAGCTTGGTTGTGGGTTTGCCACGAGTACAGCGCTGTAAGCGGATCGGCTAAAGCATTCTCATCAAAATGCTTTCCCCGCCGCAAAATTGAAATCACAACCTCAAGCGGATGCCGGTACAAAAAAACATATCGGGCTTGAGGCAGTAGGGTATTCCAGAAATCGAGAAATAGACTGGTTCGCGGATCTTTCCAGCCCCATAGTTCGAACTGTCGACGTTGTTCGATTAATGATTTTGCATCTGCTGTCTCCTCTGGCGTTAGTGGTCCTAGTGTATTTAAATCTTGTACAAGATAATCTTGATGGAACCGAGACAGCACTTTATTATGAAAATTGTTGAAAGCAACATCTTCAAAGTGCCCAAATAAGTTGCCTTTGTCCGGGCCAATCAGTTGGCTGCCAATATTTACGCCGGCACTTTGCAGGATACTCGCCGTTAGAGATGTGCCCGATCGGTGCATTCCGGTGATAATGATTGATTGAGACATAAATCGATTAGTTTTTAGTGAACACCATCATTTTTTGATTACGGGGATGATTCCAGTTACCAATGTATTCTACAGTTAAACTTGTATTTAAACAGACATACTCAAATATGCTAAATTCGTAATGAAATGGATTAGCATCAAAGTAAGAATGGGCTTCAAGTCCGGGTTGGTAAATTGGATCAAGGTTAAATTTACCCTGGGGGTTTTCAAAGAAAGTGGCAAAAAACTTGCCCCCTGGTAATAGTACTTGCTCGATATTCATGAGGCAGCGCACAATATGATTGAAATATAGATGAGTAAAAACAGATTGGGCAATGGCAAAATTAAATTTTTGGTTCAATCGAAGGAAATTGAAATCATTCATTAAACTTAAATTGGGGTTTTTTTCAGCTAGCCTATATCGGGGCAGTTCTAGATTTTTTCCCGCATCAAGCAATGCTTGATTTTTATCAACTCCATAGTAGTGACCAACATTAAGAAATTTAATAAAATGTACGCCACCACGTAGTGACCCGCATCCAACATCAAGCATATAGTCAGTCGGCTTTAACCCTTGTTTAAGTAGAAACTGGAATTGCAAAATTCCTATTTCGTCCCAAAGGCCACCCACTCCTTGACGATGCCAATCGAGATTTGAGAGTGAGGAATTAAGGTTTTTGGTCATCTTTACTCCTGATATTGTAATAAATGTCAGTTATAATAATCAGTAGATATCCACCACACCCTTCCATATACTCTCGTCCCTCGATCGTCTACTCAAGATGTTACTGTCTACTGATAGTTAATCAATAGTTTCTAACGCACCTGGAAAGGTGGTCAAATCTTTTGTTTTCGTGCTTATAAACGCACGTCTATTCCCATCTTTAAAGTCGCTAGCCCCTATGTAGCTGTCAAAATCTGGTTTGATCATAATCGTATGATAACCAAAAAGCTTCACCAAATCGAAAACAGCCTCGGCAGTTGGATGGATTACCAGCGTATAATCAACCGACATTCTTGGTTCATCAATATCCTCATGGATCAACTTAAGAAATGGCCCTTTCATCTTTGAAATAACAGTATCGATCACTAGTACATCTGAATTTATGTCTGAAATTTTCTTGAGAAGCTCTATGGGACGATTTATATGATAGAAAAGACCAAGACACAATACAATATCAAACATACCAAATTTGGTGAAATCAATGTCGAATATATTTGCGTGAACAAATTGATAATGGGTAGTGGGAATGTTGTAAACATTAAATACAAAATTGGCTTGATCGATATGCATTTCTCGACCATCAATACCTAAAACATAATCACAGCCGGCTTGGTAAGCACTCAATGACCAAAATCCGGCATTACAACCTAAATCAAGAACTCGTTTTCCCTTTAGTGAACCACCAAACCAGGATACTATTGGATCAAAAAAATACTTTTTACGCTGTTCATGACGATTGATAAATAGCTCATTAAATATAGGGGTCAAATGACCATCCAGATTAAACTGATAATGCCATCGAGGGAAACTATTTATTCTTTTATGTATTGAATTATGGTCCATTTTTAAAGTAAAGTTACAGATAATTAAATAGTTGAAGCTGGTTCAATAAATTTGTAATCAAATTCTGGTTCTACATAAACTAAACCTGTAAGCTGCCGAGAGTCAGGTGATATAACTCGTATCATTCCGGCATCAACTAAACGATGAAGATAATTTAACTCCTCATTTTCCATGGTAGCCAATCCAAGGTTAAAAAAATATACACCCGATACCAGGTTTAATTTTAATTGAAATGAAACCTCAATTTCCATATCAGCAGGAATAAAAGAGACGGTTGTTTTTAACTGTTTATTGGTTAAAGGTGACAAAGTAATACCATCTTTAGTTTTGATTAAAAGCCCAAAATGAATATCTTGTTTGTTCTCAAAAAACTGAACGCGATAGATCCATCGATAATATCGGCCTGATATCAAAACATTTACTTTCTCATCCTGCATATTTTTGATAAAGTAGTCTGTAATTTTAGCAGCACCATTTCCATAAACCATAGTATCTAATTGAGGTAAGTTTGGGTCAAAGTAATCTTGCAAATCCGAATTTTGTTGAGAGGAATAGTTGGTTAACGGCATCTTATCCGGCATCAATTTTGCTAATCCATTTTCTGCCTGATTATCTGAATTGGCAATTGGGTTTAGGCTGCTTTGGCTTGAAATGTGTTTCCATCCTGTCTGTTTGATATTCAAAATCAATTGACGAGCATCAGCAGGGGGGCTAAACATAATTTTTTCATACAGATCTGTTATCATTTTGGCAGGGCCATCGGCTAGCAATTCACCTTCAACCATCAACAAGCATCGCTCGCAATGTTGGACAATTGATTGTGTATTATGAGATACTAAAATAAATGTCCCTCCATTGTCACGGAAACGTTCCATGGAGGCCATGCATTTACGTTGGAAAGCGACATCTCCCACCGATAAAGCTTCATCTACAATCAGTATGTCTTTAGGTACAAAAGTTTGGACAGCGAAAGCCAATCTAACGGCCATACCACTAGAATAAAGCTTGATAGGTTGGTTTATAAAGTCTCCAATGTCGGCAAATGCTACAATATTGTCATATAGTTCATCGATTTTCGTCTGCGATAGTCCGCGGATAATTCCATTCATAAATATATTCTCACGTCCGCTAAACTCTGGGTTGAAACCGGTGCTTAATTCCAAGAGAGCGGATACCTGACCCTGAACATGGACTTCTCCCAAGGTAGGAGTTAACGTGCCTGCCATAATTTGTAGTAGAGTGCTTTTGCCGCTGCCATTGCGCCCTACAATTCCAATTGACTCGCCTTGTTGTACATCAAACGATATATTCTTTAACGCCCAAAATTCCCGAAAAAAAATGGGCGCCTGCTTGCGACGCAGAAATCGCGGGGTGGCATACCAGAGAGATTGTTTCAACCGGTCACGTGGATCCTTATACAGAGGATACATTTTGCTGATATTTTTTACCGAAATCATCGAAATAGAATATTCCTAAAAATAAGAGAAATAGGCTAAATGCTTAGAAATTTCACGAATTCATTTAGCCCCTACAGTTGTCGCAAGGTTGAAGCTATCAATAAAGGCTAGTGATTCTAAGCCCTAGAAGTGATTCAAGCAAATCTTACTTAAATTACATCTCTAAATTTTCAAGCTTTATTAATTTGCATTGTTTGAGATTTTTGGAAGGTAGAGATGACATAATTCGGGTGATGGACAAAATGAGGTAAGAATTCTGTTGAGCGTTTGTGACACCTGGGGATATTGGTAAGCCAAATTGAGGCTTTCACTGGGATCAATAGCAATATCATAAAGTTCAACGGGCGCGTTTGGGGAAGTTTTTACAAGTTTCCAATTGTTCACGCGCACCGCTTCACTATACCAACCATTAGGTTTTCCATAGGCCCAATATATGAAATTATGTTGCGCCTGTTCTTCGCCGGAAAAATAGGGTACAAATGAGACTCCATCGATATCGTCGGGTAATGGAGAGCCTGCTAATCCTAATGCCGTGGGAAGCAGATCATAATGACACCACAATCTATCGCTAATCGTTCCTGCCGAAATAATTTCGGGCCAACGAATTAACATTGGCACCCGAATACCGCCTTCATAAAGATCTTCTTTGTGACCACGTAATGACCCGGCACTATTAAAAAAGGTATAATCATGACCACCCTGATTGTGTGGCCCATTATCACTGGTAAAAAATACAATAGTATTTTGGTCGATGCCTTTATCTTTAAGAGCTTGTATTATCTGCCCCACATAACCATCGAGTCGAGTAATCATTGCTGCATAGTTCTTTTCTACTTGTGGCCAAGGCTCAGATGTGTAAGGGGCGTCAGAGGGAACCTCCATTCCATTGCCTGTGCTTTCCAACAAAATGTTAGCGTGAGGAATTGTGTAGGGTAAATAAAGAAAAAAAGGCGATAAATGATCGCTGAGAATAAACTCTAATGTCTTGTCGCATAATAAATCCGGTAAATATATGCTTCGTCCACCATTTTCATTAGCATTTATAGGAACATAAGTTTTGTTCTCCCACAGATGATCAAGATAATACTGTTGCGCCTCCACGTGGGTCATATAACCAAAAAAGTAATCAAAACCTTTATCGGTGGGGGCAGCATTATTGTAATTTCCACCTAATCCCCATTTTCCGATACATACAGTTTTGTAACCGGCCTGCTTTAGTAATTGAGCAAGAGTGGTATCCTGTTCAGATAGGTAGGCAATACCCTCAGTATCAAGAATTGCTCTGTTATTTCCTACAATATTAAGTTCACGAAGGTATGTCTCCTCGTTAATGGAGGTAAAAGCATGACCAATATGTTTGCCTGTCATTAATGACCAGCGAGTTGGCGCGCAAACAGAACACGGCGCATAGGCTTGGGTATACTTCATTCCCTCGGCAGCAAAGTTGTCCAGATTTGGCGTTTGAATGGTTGTTTGTCCATAACAACCTAATTCGCCATAGCCTAAATCATCGCACATTATGAATATAATGTTGGGACGGCTCCCCACCAAGTCCGAAGGCGAATCGGTGAGTAAATTTTGTGACGTATTACTTAATAATAAACCGGTGGTTAAGAAGGTGAAATGCTGTAAAAATTGTCGACGTGAATATTTCAAGATTTAGTTATCACTCCTGAGCATCTCCTGCACAACGAAATCCAGTATCGTCAACACGAAAATTGGGATCAAGTCCTGCTTGATTATGGCGGTGAGCTGAATAAATGTAAGTATTGTCTGCAGCCCAACTCCCGCCTCGCCTTACTTTATGCGTTCCCCTACTTGGTCCTTTAGGATTTTTTTTAGGAGATACTTTATAATAATCACTATCATACCAATCGGCTACCCACTCCCACACATTTCCAGCCATATCTACTGCACCAACCCAACTTTTTCCTTTCGGATAGGACCCTACTGGGGTCGTGCCGAGATTGGTGTCTAAATGAAGTCGATAATAGTTTACCAAGTCTGGTGAAGGTGGTTGGTTTCCCCAAGGATAACGATTTGCCTTAGGCCCTCTTGCTGCATACTCCCATTCGGCTTCAGTCGGAAGCCGTACTCCGGCCCAGGTACAGTATGCTTCTGCGTCTTGCCAACTGACTTGGGTTACTGGATGATCGTTTTTGGAAGCAGGACCTTTCAAGCCGTGGGGGTGCTGCCAGTTAACACCAACCAATTGTGAATACCACTCGCCATCAACAAAGGCAATTCCATGGCCTTCTTTGTCTGCGGTAGTTTGATAATTTGTTTGCTTTACAAATGTATGAAACATTGCTACTGTTACTTCCGCGCGGTCAATCCAAAAAGTGTCAAGGTTAACCTTATGTACTGGTTGTTCATCCATATCGCCATCTTGGCTGCCCATTTCGAATGACCCGGATGGAACATAAATCATGATAGCACTATCCCGAAGGCGGGTCATTGTACTACCAATTCCAGGACTAGGTGAAGGTGGCTCAGTGGTTTCCGGTAGTATTTCTTTTAGTATAGGTGATGCATTAATCTCTACTAATGGTGCTGGTAGCATGGGGAAAATTACCCAGAATGCCAAAATAGTTGTAGCGAAGAATGGAAACCCAAATACAAAAATAAAACTAATTGGCCGAGCAAACACTTGGGGTAAAGGAGAGTTGATGCCCAAAACGTTTTCTAACCTGTCTTCTATATCAGAAAGGTTTACTCTATATTTTATGATTAAGAAAAAAACCCCACCCCACAAAGCGCATAAAGTTATCAACCGCACATACCCCTCCAAAGGTGTTTGAACATAGTTTTGGAGCTAAATAAATTCTGCTGTTACATTGAGGATATTTCATTGCTCGTTTCCGAGGGTAACGATCCAGACGTTGATTGTCCTGATGTTAATCTTCCAACAGAAGCGGTCGAGCCCAATAGATGTTGTAAAAATTCTTCTTCTGAAGGGGTATTTGTGCTATTTGTATCATCCATAGAAGCTAACATTTTTTCGGCCAGCTTGTCTTGTATCATTTGTATATGAATATCATCCAACCCTGCTTGCTTAGCCTGATTAAGGCGTTTTGTCAATGTATCAATCTCTGAGTCTAATTGTAGTTGTCTATGTTGTTGGTAATTATTACGAGATTCGGCTAGGGCTCGATGCACTAGCTGCATAGCCTGTCCCCACTCCATCGTATAAAAGTTTTCTATAAGCGTCGTGTCTAGCCGCATGATTAAATCACGCAAGCTAACACCATACCTAACAAAAGTAGTGTCTGCATCAATTTGCGAGTCAATTTGTTTGCGTCTGTCTAATTCCAGTTCTCTACGTTGTCCATCGGCACTTTTTCGTTGGCGATCCTTTACTACCTCAGTCAGGGTTATTTCCTTTTCTTCGTAATGAGCCCGGCGAACATTCCAAATAGATTTGTGTTTGGCTTCAAGAACATCTCTTAACCTATCACTAATCATTACATCGGCATCAACATCTATAATTGCCATTCCTGGAATTGGACAATGAACTTGAATTGTTTGCTCCAGTTGTGGGCGAATAACGTTTAGCCCCGTATCTTGAATTTGTTGTTCTAAAGAGTCTTTTAGCTCACTAAAATTACCTACCAAATATTCTCCATTGATACGATTAAAATAGTTTTTTGCCTCCTTGACCACAGCATTTTCGAATCTCTGAAGCGGGTCAGTATCACTATTCCAAAAATCTTGTATATTTCGTACTTGGCAATTAATTTTGAATACCGCATCTACACGATCTCCATCAGCAAGAGGACACCCCGAAACCTTGATGTCAAGCGTAGTTGGCTTTACATTAACTAATACAAAGAGATATTGGCCAACATCTTTGGCTCTCAGATCAATTTTTTGACCAGGATGGGTTAAAAAAGTTTGAACGCTGGGGGCGTTACCTTGAATTGAGATACCTACAATGTGCCATTCACTATCTGCTTGTGGGGCATCAAAATTTACAAATAATCCTCCCCAGCTGGACTTTTTTTCGTATTTTTGCATTTTGATGAAGCTAGTTTGGTAAGTCTTGGTTTGTTCACGCGATTTGATGTAATCATCAATAGTGTAGGCCATTTTTTGACTCCTGTTTATAGAAAGGTACGCTGAGTGTCAATCTGACGGAATTAAAACCAAAAAATCCCCACGTAAATCAAGGTTATTCTGTGGGACTGGTTGTCCTAGTTTTTCAGCTCGGCGACGAGCCATTGCCATATTCTGTTCATTACGCTGCCGCTCCATGTCTCGCAAACGCTGCCAACGCCGTAGGTGAAAATCCAGGCGGTTTCTCCGGTGATTTTCATAACGATGATACAAGCTGTAGAAGAATTGTCTGTAGGCTTGACAATTTTCTTTATGTTCCGTACATAACCGCAGGGTTTGTTCTGCCCAACTCTTTACTAACTCCGTTGTATCATTGTAAACATCTTCGTACATTGGTAATGAGACGTCTTCCCATAAGGTAAAAATAATATCCACTACTTTATGCATATCTTTAACATTTTCTTCCCCACGCCCCACTAAATCTTCCAGTCGTACAATAACCGTAAATAACATAGCTCCTATGTACCGTAGTAATTCCTCGTTTACGTTTTGTTGGTTCGTAGAAGTTGTTAACCAAGCGCATAGATGGTCAATGACCTTGTAAGGATGAGGACTGTAGATTTTGTCAACAATGTAAACTGTCTGCTCTATCATTTGCCAAATTTCGATCAAGGTAGACTCTTGAACAAAAATATCTACAATATTTCTAGCCTTAGCAACCAAAATTTTATTCTTGGTACTAATCGCACCACGAATTGCGGTCAAAGTTGGGTCGGGGTAGTCTCGACCGATTGTTCGGTAAGCCGATAGTGCGGTGTCATTCAAGGCTAGGTTATTTGTGGTGAGCCAATGTTTAAGTAAATTTAATACCTCTTTTTGAAGAGTATCACGGTCACACATGTGTCGGAGCGCTAATGCCGCCGCCCCACGCTGATTAGCGTCCTCGCTTTTCGCCCACAACAGAAACACCTGTTCTTTTAACTCAACAAAAGGGATGATATTTGCTAATTTACTTACAGTTTCTGCCGCATAATAAAGTTGCTCTCCGTTCTTTAACCCCGTGAGATAAATGTAAAGCTGGGGAAGCCTGCAATAAAGCGAAGGATTATTAAATAAACGTAGAATCTTCTCACGTTGATCAGGATCGGCAAATTGAACTATTTGAATTTTGGTTAGTCCATGTTCAGTTTGACGGTCCCCTGGTGCAAATACAATATTACACTTCTTTTGAACTACTGCGCCATCTCTTAATGCCGTTTCTGATTGAGTGGTTTGGGGTTTGTTTTCCTCTGAAGAAGGGGTACTCTCCGGTTGATCAACCGAAATAGAAATTTTTATAGGAATTTCACGAGGCTCATTCGACTGCTTACTCATTAAATGTTCCTTTTTAAGTACCAAATAAAAGGTTCTGCATTTCTTGGGCCAATTGATCAATCTGAGTGCGATTAATCCCCTGAAATAGGGCTACGGTAATAGTATAGCTTTGCTCCTGAAGTGAAAGTTCGTTAAAAAACCATGCTTGAATTGCGTCGTCGTCTTTTGTTAACGGATGGGATAGATTCTGATCGCTTGGTGGTATTGCGTGGATCTTGGTTGCCCTATAGTTAGCTATTTCCGTCTGATCATGCAATACAGAATATCCTTGTT
>JAGRCC010000312.1 GCA_020433785.1 Anaerolineae bacterium | reverse complement strand
GATTCGTGGTTGAACAGGATGCCGTTAACCGCAAATAGGCCGTACCGCCGGCGGTAGGTACGGGTCAGCCGGGCGGCGTAGCCTTTGGCCAGGGCATATGGGCTACGTGGCGCAAAGAGCGTGGTCTCAGCCTGGGGCGGCGGGGCCGCGCCAAATATCTCGGCCGACGCGGCGTGAAAGAATTTGGCCGGCAGGCCGCTCAGCCGCAGCGCTTCCAACAGATGCAGCGTATCCAGCGCGGCCATCTCGCCGCCGGGCTGCGGCCGGGAACCGTTCGGCCCGATCAGGCCGGGGGCGGCCAGGTGATAGATCTCGTCCGGCTGAATTTGCTCAATCAGGGCTCGCAGCCGGCCGGTACTGGCTAAGTCGTCCCGGACCAGGTGCAGCCGCCGCGGCGCTAATCTGTTGGTGGGTAGCAGATGACGCAGCCGGGTGGTGTTGGTTGGATCGGTGCTGCGCGTCAGGCCATAAACCCGATAGCCTTTGGTGAGCAACAGTTCGGTCAGATAAGACCCATCTTGGCCGGTAATCCCGGTGATTAGCGCGCGTTTCATAAGCGTTTATGGCGTTTATAGCGTTTGCAGCGTTGGTAGGGTTACCGGGTGCCAGGAATTTAGCGTAATTGATAGGTTTGGGTCGCTTGGTCTGCAGCAAAGTTAGGCTGAATTATGACTGATTAAGGACGAGTCTAATCGTATTTGATAAGAGCGTGATATAAGTCTTCTAAAAAAAAAGTTAGAATCACCTTGGCGTTGCTAAGTTCATAGCGTTAACCGCCTCTCAGTCATCGAGTGGCCGGGGTTGATAATTATCAATTGTCAATTGTCAATTATCAATTATCAATTGCCTCAGTATCGTAAGTGGTAATAGACCAACTTAACCCACTCACTAACTACGTTGTGGCGGGAGACGGGGTCGCGCCACCATTGCGGTTGGACATGGCCGGCCTTAAACGGAACCGGGGCAAATTGCAGGGTTACCCGGTGGCCCAGGACCCGTTCAAAGGTCCAGCGGGCCCGCCGCATATGGTACGGACTGCTAACAATAATTACCGAGCGGACCGCCGGATGCCGGTTGAGGTAGGCGTTGAGTTCCAGCGCTTCTTCATAAGTGCTGGTCGCGTGAGAGATGTCGGGCCGGATAGCGGCGGCCGGGATGCCCTTTTTGAACAGGTACCGGCGATAGACGGCGGCGTCGCTGTCGCCGGTAATAAACAGGGTGGGGGCGTAACCCTGGCGGTACAGACGGTCGGTGTAATCCAGGCGGCTAAAGTTACCACCTAAGCTGTGGATCAGGTCGGCCGGCTGCAGCTCATCCTCTTCCACCATCAGATAGTGGCCTAAGCCGTGTAAAATGGGGTGGCTCATCAAGAGCAGCACCAGGGCCAGCAAGCCGGTTACCATCCATAGCCGGTAAGATGTTCGGTAAGTTGTCATTGATCAGTCCGTTGGCTGCTAATCATTAATAATTAATCGTTAACCAATAACGGTTAATTATTAGACAGCTTACAAACGTCTGTGATCAAAGGCAATGGTCCGAAAAGGCTAGGGGATGGTGGGATGGTGGGATGGTTAGGTGGTGGGATGGTTAGGTGGTTAGATGGTGGGATAGTTGGATGGTTGGATGGATGGCTGGCTGGTTGGTTGATTGGATAGTTACTTCCCTGTTCCCTACGCCTTACGCCTTACGCCTTACTCAATGTCATTAAGATAAGCCCCCCCGGCCCCCCAAAGGGGAGAGAAAGACGTCAAATTCCCCCCAATGGGGGGTTAGGGGGGCTAGCGTCCACCACGAACTTAATGACATTAACTCCCTACTCCTTACTCCCTACTCCATTACTAACGCCATTTGGCGGAAAACCGTACTTGCGCACCAGGCGCAGCGGGCGGAACAAATTATGAACAAAGCTGAGGCCGGGTGGTAGGGGCCAGGTCATCTGCTCGGCTTCGGTGGGGGCCAGGGCCAGGCGCACGCAGTAGCTGACCTTATCGCGCAGGCGCTCTCGCATTTGGAGCTGCAGCCGGTGGCGGTAGGCCGGTTCGGGCCATTCCGCGGCGGCCGGGTCGCTGCCGGTCAGGTAGTGGCGGTGTACTTGCCGGATCAGCGCCTGCACGTCCGGGCTGGCGGTAACGGTGCGGGCCAGGGCCGGCGGCAGGGGGGCGTCCAGGTAGTGGCCGGCCAGGCCCAGCCCCAGGTACAGAATGCGCTCGCTGCCCAACTGCCGGGCTTGGGCGATGATAGCGTCCCAGGCCAAATTAGGTTCAGTCCGAAGCTGGGCGGCGATGTCGCTAATCCAGCCCAGCCGCGCCCAAAAATGTTTAGCGCCGTGGACGCACAAGATCAACAGCCGATCCTCCGGCGACAGCGCGGCTACCGTACGCCCGCCCAGGCTGATGGTGGTGCGCCGCTGCCACAAGGCGGCCAGGTCGAAATCAAACGACAAATATTTGCGGGTAAAGCCCCATTGCAGTTCCAGATATACCTGGCGTTCCGGGTGCCAAAAGCTGTACTGGTGGTTGGCCTGCAGCAGCATGGCTTCCTGAGTGTCGTTCAACTCCAGCCGGGGCCGGTAACCCTGAGCCATAATCAGCCGCTTGGCCCGCAGAACGTCGCGGGGCCGGACTAAAATGTCCAGATCAACAAATTGGCGCAGGGCCAGATTGCCGTAGGCTGACGCAGCTAAAGCCGGCCCTTTATAAGGAATGGCCATAATGCCGGCCGGCTCAAATCGATCCAGCAGGCTGAGCAGCTCCCGGGTCATTGCCAGATTACGCATGGCATTGGCTTGAAACCGCCGGCGCAGCTCGGCCAGCACCGGGGCGGGCACGGCCTCCGGATTGTGGCAGTTGAGGTGCTGGTACAGCAGCGGCAGCACCCCATGCCCTTCGGCGGCGGCCAGCAGCCAGGCCCAATCTATGGCTCCGGCCAGCCGCTGCCGCAGCCGATCGATGTGGGCCGCGTCCAATTCGGTCCGGGCGCAGTCGAATAGCAGGTCCAGCTCCGGCTGGGATCGGCGGTGATCATGATTCGGTTGGCCCTGCTTAGACATTACGGTAGACCATAACGTGTTCCTTAGGTAACCCCAGCGGCTACCTATACCTTCAAATCAAGGAGTAGGGAGTAAGGATGAAAAGCCCTACTCCTTGCTCCCTACTCCTTACTTCTTTTTTAAACCCATGGCGCGCTCGCGTGATGCCCATTGGCCTGGGGTGCTTCGGTCCGCTGATGAGCGGCCTGCATCTGGGCCGTCCAGGATTGAGCGTAGCGCCCGCCCAGCGCCAGCAGCTCGGCATGGGTACCAGATTCGACAATCTGGCCGTGGTCCATGACGTGAATCATGTCAGCCTGCATGGCGGTGGTAAAGCGATGGGTAATAATAAGGGCGGTTCGCCCTTGAGTTAGCTGTCTAAAACGGGCCAGCCAATCAACTTCGGCCCACGAGTCCATGAAGCTGGTCGGTTCGTCCAGAATAACCAGCGGCGCCTGGCGAATAAACGCCCGGGCCAAAGCCAACCGCTGCCACTCGCCGCCGCTCAATTCGGTGCCATTGGCAAACCATTTGCCCAGCGGCGTATCGTAGTCGTAAGGTAAATTAGTGATAAAGTCGTGCGCTCCGGCATTACGAGCCGCCGTCTTTATATCTGATAGGGCAGGAGCGCCGGCCACGTCGCCCAAGGCGATATTGCTGCCGGCGGTAAAATGGTATGGCACCGGGAATTGAAAGAGAACGGTCATCAGCCGGTGCAGCCCACTGACCGAGATCTCGCGCAGATCGATACCATCCCATTCAATACGTCCCTGCTGGGGGTCATAGAAACGACACAGCAGTTTTATGAGCGTGCTCTTCCCCGCGCCGTTGCTGCCGACTAAAGCCACCATGCGGCCGGCCGGAATAATCAAATTAAAATTGTGCAGCGCCGGTCGGATACTGCCGGGGTAGCAAAAGGTGACATTTTGAAAGCGAATGGCTTTAGTCAGCCGGGCCGGACTCGATTGGACTTGGGGGGGATCAACAATCTGCGGCTGCAGTTGCAAGAACTCAAACAGGTTGGCTAGGAAAAGACCGTTGCTGTGGATGCGGCCCAGATTGGTTAACAGCAGGCGCATCGTCGTTTGCCCCCGGCTAAATGCTTGGTAAAACAGCACCAGATCGCCCAGCGTGGCCAAGCCTTGGGCCACTTGCCAGACCATCCACACCATCACCAATCCGGCCGAGATCACAGCCAGGATTCCGGCTCCTAAACCGGCCAGCCCTTGCCGCCTGAGCCAGCTAATCCGCTCATGGCGCAGGCGCAGGCGCAGTGTTTGGTACAACCGTTTAAAGTGATGGCCCAGGTCAAACAGCCGCACCTCAGCGGCAATACTGCTGTGGGTGAGCAGTATATGGTAATACGCCACCCGGCGGCGGTCGGGTGTACTGGTTTTCCACCAGTGGTGATAGCGGCGGTTGTAGTGCAGCGCTACCGCTAATGCCGGAAGTGTGCTTAGAATTAACACCAGCGGCAGCCACAGGCCATAAGGAATGATCAACAGGGCAATAGCTGCTAGCGTAATCCCATTTTGCAGCAGGCTGCCGCTATTCTCCAACAAGGCTAACGGCCGGCTCATAACCTCGTTACTGACCTGTTCCACTAGATCGTGGTAGGCGGGCGACTCATAGAAGGCCAGGTCCAGCCGTAGGGCCTGGTCGTGAATCAGGCTGCTAAGATGGTCTTGAAGCGATTCAGCCTGGACTGTTCGCACCCATTCGTTCAATCCTTTGAGTATTTCGGTCAACAGTAAGGCTGCCGCCATCACTCCGGCCAGAATGATCACCGGCCGGGCGTTGGCCCAGTCTGGCCCGCCGTCTAAGAATACAACCAAATTGTCGACCAGCAGCCGAGTCAGATACACGACCGCGGCGGGGAGAAGTCCCTGAACAGCCAGCATTATCAGCCAGGTAATGGTCCAAACCGGAGCCGCTTCCCAGGTTAGCTTCAAGCTCCGGGGCAGGTAAGACAGTTGAGTCGTTGTTTTTTTCAAACTAGACTCCTGCCGGGTGACCATTGTACTCTACCAATTCAGCGACGGCTGATAGTAGCGTTAGATTTTTGGGGCGCTTTAAGGAATAGATGGGGACCTGTTTGGCCAAGTCAGTACATTGACGAAAATGAACTGCTTTACCCCAATAAGCTAACTGTCTGCTTAAGGCGGCATGTGAGTTACGAATAAGCGCGACCATAGCTTCTGACTGTGACAACCGCTGGATCTGCAGCACGGGACCCATTCCCAGGATGTAGATGGCGCCAAGTGGTACGGGATGGTAAGAGAAGCCGTCCGATATAGGTCTTCTTCGTTTTTCAACTTGGGTCGAGAGACGAGGCAGATGGTCTGGCACAACTCCCATTGTTTCAAGCGCATCGGGCCACAGTTTAAGCTGAGGGAAAGCCGGCAGGACCGTTATCTCACGTTCGGTAAAATCTAACGCTACCACATCATCACATAAAAGTTGGTGCCCCCGGGCGTGTAGGGCAGCGGCTAGTGTCGATTTACCCCAACCGGTATCGCCCAGAAACGCTATAGCTTTGCCGTTAACAACCACGGCACTAGCGTGCAGGGCTAATTGGCCGCGTTGGTGCAATAGAGCCGCAAACGCGACCCCTAAAATGGGCAGCCGTATCACGGCCTCAGGCACACCAGGGCAGGGGTCAACTACAATTGTTTGCCCATTGGCTATTAAGACTTTACCAATATGTCCCCAAAAGAAGTAAACGTGCTTAGCGGTGATCCGACAGCAGCTGTCGGTCGGACCAGAGCGATGGGGCTCCCAGTTAATTTTTCCTTTTTGGATGATGACATCTGGTATTTTATTGGGAGTCGTAGCCGGCAACTCTGGAAAAGGCAAGTCAGAATAGATTACTAAACCGTAAGCGCTGTAATTAGGCATGTTTTCTCAATTATTGTTGGGGCCTTAACCCAAATATATCAGAACCAAATAGGACTATTGGTTTTTTAACCGATAGGAGCTGTAGACAATGACGCCGGGCTTCCGATTGGAACAATCGCATCGACAACATTGCCAGAGGAGTATTCTTGAGTAATCACTTCAACATCGCCGTAGATAGTCAATTTAGGCACTGACCACCCTTTTTTCTGATGAGGTGACTTCTTGGGATTAGTTTGGTTCATTTTCCCTCCTTCCCTAGAAACACCTGCAAATATCAAGACCTCACCATAGTGATCAAAGCTTATGAGGCCGTGGCAGGCTTCTAAAAATTAGGAATTTAAATGGTACAAAGGTGAAATCAGCCGCCCTATTTGGTTCTGGTATAACTGTGTTATAAACCAAAGATTAATAATTTAAGTAGTTTTTATCTCTAAAGCCTTAGATAGTCGTTGATTTTGGTTTTGCAGCCAAAAAATTAAGCTAAGGGCACGTAAAAGGACAAACGTATCTCCCATTACTTGACCTCCATCCGTGTCGTCGGCCGTCAAAATTCGGTGGTACAAACCTTGCAAAGTCGGAAGATCGAGATAGTCTTCGGCCGCTTTGGCGCCATTAAAGACAATGTCAGCCAGTTGTTCCTGTTCAAAATAGCGCAGTCCGTGCGAGACATTGGAAGCAAAGTTGTTTTTGCTGGTGCGCCATTGAATTTCACCGGGTAAGATACCGGTCATAGCCCGGCGCATGACCACTCGGCTCCAACCGTGATCAAGTTTTTGATTTGAAGGTAGTGCCAAACAATATTCAACTAGTCGCTTGTCCCAGAAAGGGTAGCGTGCTTCAATCCCAAATGGTGCAGCTATTTTGTCTAATATCTCTTGCACAGCAGTCCGTAAAGGCCACATAAGACTTCGATAGTGGCTTAATCGTTCGGTGTGGGCCAGACCGGGATCTTGCGATTTGAACGTTTCAGCCCGGCTGTTTAAATCAATCTGCCCGACAAATCGGTCATTCATTACGGTTACCCAGGTTGGCTGCGATGAAGATAAACGGCTATCCGAGGCAGATGTTTTGCGGCGCATGGTGTGCCAGACTTGACGTAAAGAGCTAAGGGCTGGAACCCGATCTACAAATGGACTGAACCCATAACGCCGCCAGAAGTACCACACGTAAGGCCAGGTTGATGTGCCGTCGTAGAGATTGGCGATGGCCTTAAGATTGGTGACCAGCGCCAGCCATTGCCCTTGCCGCGCTAGGTCGTGTAGATAACCACGGCCATGCGAGACCGTTGTATCTCCGTCGGAACCATCGAGTAAAATGCGAATGTCTTGTTGTTTGATAGAGCGGTACATATGCCAATACATCGCCAGATTTGGCGCCGAGATTGGCTCATCCTGATAGCATGTGATGTTTTCCAAGTAGGTTAACGGTCCATAGTTGTCTCCCGGAATAAAGTTTGCTTGCAGATCATATTGCGCTAGTACACGGTTAATATAATATCGCTCATCGCATTGCGGCAATGCGTCAAAAACAGCAGAGTAGGTAGTCAAATGGATTTGTCTATCTTCGGCCCGTAGCGTGCGAGCCATACAGGTAATGGCCGATGAGTCCAGCCCACCGCTTAATAATGAGCCTACCGGGCCATGACTCCGTAACCGGCATTCGACCGCCTGAGTAAAAATTTCACGGAACTGTTCGGCGTAGGCTTCATTGGAGTTTAGGTGGATAGTCCGGGTGGAATCCAGAGTCCAGAATGGTTCAACCTGCTTTGCGGTCGCCGTGACAACGAGTTTGTGGGCCGGCGGCAGCCGTAAAAGATCCTCGTAAAAAGTAGTTGTGATATCGTTGAAGAAGTTAGCCAGAAAGTCGGCGATCCTGGTTTCATTGAGTCGGCGTGGTACGTCCGGCAGGCAGAGCAGCCCCTTCAACTCAGAGGCAAAGACAAAGATTTGGTCGGATAGGTAGTAGTAAAATGGCTTAACGCTTAAATGATCTCGGGCGCAGAATAACTTCCGCTCACATTGGTCCCAAATAGCAAAAGCAAAGTCGCCCAGCAGTTTGTTCGGGCAATCTTCACCCCACTTTTCGTAGGCGGCCAAAATGAGATCGCTGTCGGTAATGTCCGCGGCTGGCCGGTCGGTTAAACCCAGCAGCGGGATCAGTTCCGCCCGGTTATCGATGCGCGCGTCGGCGGTTAGCACCAGATGGCCGGCCCGGTGGACCAGCGGCTGCCGTTCGTGTAGCGACTCCGGCGTGGTCCACAGCATCAAGTGGCCCAGGCCAACCGGTCCTTGATGCCAGATGTGCCGCCCATCCGGGCCGCGATGGGCCAGCGTATCGACCATGCGGCTGAGATCAACCGGATCGACGGGCCGGTCGTCACGATAATAGAGGCCAACAATTCCGCTCATTGCTTTTTATGCTTTCCGAAATATCAATTACCAATGAAGTATCTGCGAATGAATTCGCAGCCTGACAAACGAAACGTGTTGAAAACACGTTAAGGAGGAACCCAATAACCTGTTTCAACCGGTTCTCTTTAGCAGCGACCGAATTCATTCGGTTGCGATAGGTTACAGACCAGGAATTGCCGAATCTTCTCGTTTCGAAAACCAATGGCAGTGATGTTTACGGATATTGTCGCGCCGGTTG
>JAGRCC010000311.1 GCA_020433785.1 Anaerolineae bacterium | reverse complement strand
TTCAGGCTATCGCCCCTGAACTGGTTGTGGTCATTACGGCCTTTGTGGTCATGTTTATGGAACTGTTTGTCGATGACAAACGGATTCTGGGCTACATTAGCCTGGTTGGCCTGGCGATGGCGGCTATTTTGAACTTCAGTCTAATGGCCTCTTTTGCGCCGCCAACCTTTCAAACCATGCTGATCAGCGATGGCTACTCGCTGATTTTGAACTTGATCTTTATCATCGCCGCTGCCTTGTCGATCTTGATTTCCCTAAGTTATTTAAGTGACCGAGAACTCCAGCACGGTGAGTATTACGCCCTGCTTCTATTTGCTACCGTCGGCATGATGTTGATGGGCGCGGCCACCGATCTGATTATCGTCTTTATGGGCCTGGAAATTATGTCCATTGCCTTGTACATTCTGGCGGCCTTCAATCGGCAGCAGCTCGGCTCTGGTGAAGCCGGTATGAAATATTTCGTCCTGGGCGCGTTTGCCTCGGCCTTCTTCTTATACGGTGTGGCCCTCGTTTACGGGGCGACCGGCTCGACCAACCTGCAAGAAATCGGCAGTTGGTTCTCCGCCGATCGGGGCAACCTGGGCGATCCGATCGCATTGGTTGGGTTGAGCTTGCTGCTAGTCGGCTTTTCCTTCAAAATCGCCGCCGTTCCCTTTCAATGGTGGACGCCCGATGTCTACCACGGCGCGCCAACTTCCGTCACCGCTTTTATGTCTGTCGGGGCGAAGGCGGCGGGTTTCGCCTCGTTGATGCGGGTCTTGATGGTTTCCTTCGGCGATGCCTTTACCGTCGATTGGCAGCTAGCCGTGGCTGTCCTGGCCGTGATTACCATGACCGGTGGGAATATCGCGGCGCTGGCACAAAAAGATGTTAAGCGTATGCTGGCTTACTCCAGTATCGCCCACGCCGGATATATTCTGGTAGGGGTCGTACCCGGCACGATGAATGGGGTGCAAGGGGTGTTATTCTACCTGCTGTCTTACACTTTTATGAACATCGGGGCCTTTGCGGTTATCACGGTACTGGAGCGCCGCAGCCAAGTCGGCTCGTCAATCCAAGATTACGCCGGCCTGGCCTCCCGCAGCCCGCTGTTGGCCCTGGCAATGCTGCTGTTTATGGTGTCGCTGACGGGTATTCCCCCGTTTATCGGCTTTTGGGGCAAGCTCTACGTTTTCCGAGCTGCCGTCGAAGCTAACATGAGTTGGCTGGCTGTAGTTGGGATGATCAACAGCGCCATCTCCGCCTTTTACTATTTAGGGATTGTTGTCCAGATGTACATGCGGCCTGTCGCCACCGCTGAGGATGGGGATGTAGCCCCGGCCCTTAAACTCAGCGCCCCGGTTGTGGTCACCTTGGTCGTTACGGCCATCGTGACCGTTTTATTCGGTATTTGGCCTACCCCTCTGGTCGATTTGACTTCATTGGCCGTATTTGGATGAGAGATTTGACTCAATAATTCGATTGGTGATAGACTGGAGTTAAGATAAACTTAATCCCAACTAAGCCCGTTGATAGTTTATGTCAAACTTGATCACCGATTTGTCTGAAGAAAATGGTCGTTGGACTTTAAAGTTAGTAGGCAGTATTGACTCAGATACGCACCAACTGATGTGGTTTACTGAAGGCAGTATGGCTTTATTGGAAAAGTTACAGGCGGCCAAGGCCAACTCCCTACGGATAGATTTGTCGGAAACAGACCGGTTCGACTCGCAGGGGCTGCGACTGCTGCTTAATGCGCATAAGGAATTTTCAAGGGCGCAACTGCCCATCATTTTGAAGAATCCCAATGCGCACCTGAATCGACTGTTCCAAATTATGCAGTTTGATCGCATCTTTGCCATAGAATTTGAATAATGGCCCTGTTTTTGGCATTATACTTAAAAGACCGTCTCTGAGATCTGTCCGTCGTAATTAGTTCGATTTTTATCTTTCGCGTCCTAATGAGGATCTGCGATGTCAGAACAACCACTCAAAAAGCTTAAAAAATTAACCCCTAAAGAAAGTGGGCGCGATCCGATTCGAGTGCTCTATGTTGAAGACTCCGCAGTTATCCGTGATACCATCGCCAGATTGCTTGAACTGAAAGGCTACAAAGTTAACTACGCCAAAAACGGCCAAGAGGGAATTGAACTGGCACAAAGCTGGAAACCTCAAGTGATTTTAATGGATTTGCGAATGCCGGTGATGGATGGCTACAATGCCATTAACGAATTAAGAGCCAATCCAACTACCAGCCACCTGCCGATTTTTGTAATTTCCGCCTGGAGCAGCAAAAAAGAGCGAACCCAGGCCAAACTGGCCGGAGCCGACGAGTTCTTTGTCAAACCACCCGATCTGAATCGTCTGATCGAGGCGATTAATAAAGCCGTTGAATAATAAGGCTAACTAACACACAGTCATTTTGAAAGCTCGATGCATTTCCATCGGGCTTTTTTTATTGTGTAAAAATTTCGTTTAGAGAATTGACATAGAACACCCGTTCGTGGTATAATCCTGTTAAACAAGCACAAATGGTCGGAACAAATGGCCGACTACTTTAAAGTTATCACACGCCCAATGTCACACCGGTAAAAACAAATACCCGACTATCGGTTACCGACTACTGATTACTGACTACTGACTACCGGCTACTGATAACCGACAACCGTATCTTTCGAAGGAGAAGTCATAATGGGTCTATCTGATCGGCAAAAGAAAATCTTAAATTTTGTAAAATCCTTTACACTCGACAACGGGTATCCGCCCACCATCCGAGAAATTGGCAAAGCGGTTAACATTACTTCAACCTCCGTGGTTAATTACAACCTTGATGCGTTACAACGAAATGGACATATCTATCGAGATCGGACGGTTTCCAGAGGTATTCGGTTGGTTGAAGGTTTGGAAGAGCTAACCGGTGCGTCGGAATTGGTCAAAATACCCCTGCTGGGCCGTATCGCGGCTGGTGAACCCCTTTTGAATTTCCAAGACGCCTTTGATCCGGAAATGGATACCATCGAACTCACCCGCGATGTGGTTCCTAATGATAAGGATGTCTATGCCCTAAAGGTCAAAGGGAACTCGATGATCGATGCCTTGATCAACGATGGCGATATTGTCGTAATGCGCCACGCTGAAACCGCCAACAACGGCGATATGGTCGCCGCCTGGATTACCGACCGCGAAGAAA
>JAGRCC010000310.1 GCA_020433785.1 Anaerolineae bacterium | reverse complement strand
TGCAGGGCATCGCCCTAATTATGTTCCCGGCAGCCGGACCGCTGCTAACCAGTCCCGATTATCACGGCTTGACCGCCGGCCAGTTTGGCTTGCTGTTTACCCCCCAAATCATCGCGGCGATTATCGCCTCAGCGCTGGCGGCTCGCTGTGTGCGGTGGTTTGGCGGGATGAAGCAGGTGCTGCTGGCCGGCTTGCTGGCCGATGTCCTGGCGATGAGCCTGCTGGCCTTGAGCAATCTGTTCATTGGTGTGGGCAGCCTATCATTTATCCTGGTGCTGCTGGCCACCGGCGCGGTCGGCGCGGGCTTTGGGTTTGCCGTTAGCGCCCTGAACGCCTTTGTCTTTGATCTGTTTCGGGATAAAGCCGATGCCGCCGTAACCGGCTTGCACGTTTTAACCGGGTTGGGCCAGGTGGGCGCTTCGCTCATTTTGGGAGCCTTTGTCGGGCTGGGGTTTTGGTGGGGCGCGCCGGTGGTTGTCGGCGTGGTTTTAGCGCTGATGATTCTATTTCAACTGGGGCTAAGTCTAAAACTATCGGCGGAAAGCAGGCCGATGATCGGCTCGATGGGCGGCGACCGGCTGCCGGGCCGGATTTGGCTGTACGCGCTGGTGGTCTTTCTGTACGGCATCTGCGAAGGCACTTTTGGCAACTGGAGTTCTATTTATCTACAGCAAGACGCCGGCTTGACCATGGGGCAGGCTGCCCTGGCCTTATCGGTCTTTTGGGGCGCGGTTACCACCGGCCGGGCGCTGTTCGCCCTGATCTCACTGCGCTTCAAATCGCAGCCGTTTTATCAGGCTGCCCCGCTGTTGGTCGGCGCGGCTTTTATCATGCTGCCGCTGGTTGGCGGCTTCGGCCCAAATATCGTCACCTTAGCCATAGCCGGACTGGGCCTCTCCTTCTTTTTCCCCCTGTCGGTCAGCCTGGCCTCAGCCGAAGCGCCGGTCCTGGCCGCGACTGTGTCCGGCGCTATGGTCGCGGCGATTATGCTCGGCGCCGGCTTCAGCGCCAACGTCGTCGGCTTGCTCAGCGAACCCGTCGGTCTGGCTGCCATCTTTCAATTCTCCAGTCTCTACGCCTTCACCATGGCTGGCATTGTGTTTTATTTGGCGCTGACGAAGAGACCGCTGATGCTGAGCGATGAAAATCCGGGAAAATTGACGATTTGATACGCGGTTGAAAATTTCAGATAGCTCTGCACTAAACTGTGGAACGTTATCGTACGCAAGATACCGCCCAATTTGAGGGCAAATTTAGACAGGATTTACAAGATTTACAGGCTTTTCTTTGATATAAATTAGGAGTTACGCAGTTCCAAAGGTGACCGTCACTTAGGTGCGATAAATCGACTTATTTGGGCTAAACGGACGTTCATTTACGGCCAAAAGTGACTGTCGCCAGGGTTTTAGAATTTTTACAGCAAATAGCCAAACAAGCCTACAGATTTTGGGCTAATAGCCTAACTCGACCGGCGGCTTGGGCAGCAGCTTGGCCGACCACGGGCCAAAGGCTACCCCTAAAATAATGGATAATAAAAATATCTGTACAAATCCATAAGCCGCCGGGGCGATGGTGATGAGTGGGTTGGCCAAAATCGTGGCGGTAATGGTGAGGGCCAGAGGCACATTTTGAATGCCGGCCTCATTGGCAATGGTAATGCGGGTCCGCAGGTCCAATTTGAACAGCCAGGCGCTCACAAAACCGAGCAAGATAGTAGTGAGGCAGAGCATTATAGCGGCGGCCCCAGCCTCGGCCAGATAGTAAAGCAGATTATCGCTTTCGCTCACCAAAGAGCCGACAATAGCTACCAGGATCAGCAGGGCTAACCCCGCACGCAGCGGGCGCTCCAATTTGGGGCCTAGATTGGGCCATCTAGCCCTAAGCAGTAATCCCAAGCCGATGGGGATAAGCGTTAAAACCACGATTTGAATGATGATCTGACCCAGCGAAACGGAGATTGACTCGGCGGTGTCCATGAATAAATAGAGGGCCAACCTTGTCCACAGCGGTAGGGTGATAAAAGCCAATAGGTTGGACAGGGTAGTCAAGGAGATCGATAAGGCGCTGTCGCCTTCAAGGAGAAACGTGGTCACATTAGAAGCAACCCCGCCCGGAGCCCCGGCAATGATGATCATACCGGCGGCCAGTTCCGGACTCAAGGGCAGCAGCAGCGCCAACAACAGCCCAATTAAGGGCACAAACAGCAGTTGGTTCAATAATCCCACCACAACCGCTTTGGGATGAACGAGGATCTGCTTAAAATCCTCGATGGTCAAACTGATCCCCAATCCCAACATGCCTAACATCACCACGGTCGGTAGAAAGACATTGGTCAGAAAACTGGCTGACATAAGATATTCCCCTTTTTGGCTTATCCTGTTTTGAAAATAGATAGATAGATAGATGGATGGATGGATGGATGGATTGAAGGTTGGGTGGGTGGGGGTGGTTAGTTGGGTGGGTGGCTTTTAGTCAACTATTAAACCATCCAACTAACATGTTTATTCGCGTTGCGGTCGAAGAAGCAGTTTTTGGCTGACGTGCTTAAGATGTCCCGCGAATTATAAATCAATCCGGTTGGGGGGCAAATGGAGATGATTGGCCCAGCAGCTTAGCGCCAGACACTGTATGCCGGTAACTGCTCAAGCGGGGATGAAGCATGCATCGGCTCCGGAAAAAGGGACAAGGGTATCGGGCCGGGGCTATAAAAAGCCTCGCCATAGGCCGCGCCAATCATCGCCCCAAAATAAATCGACCGGGCTTCGAGGAACCGGCCAAAGCCGGATTGGCTGATGGCCGTCTGCGGCCCGTCATCGACGGCTTGAAATTGGCTGGCGTAAGCGGCAATCGCGGCCTGTTTACGCTCCCAAACCGTGGCGATATCGATCACAAACGTGGGTTGAAACGGGTGATGCAGCATATAGTAATAGACGCTCTCCGGGCGGTGGGGCAGCCCGGAGCCTATCTTCTGAACCCCGGCGAAAAAACAGGCTTCACGAACCAGCTTGCCAGCGGCCGCGTGATCGGGATGGCGATCCTCCCAGAAAGGGGCCAGGACGATACGCGGTCTGGTCGCCCGAATAACGTCGATGACAGGGATACGGTGATCCGGATCGGTGCCGATGTAGCCGTCAGGCAACCCCAGCGCTAGTCGGGCGGACAAGCCGAGCAATTTTGAAGAGGACTCTGTTTCCTGTTTTCGCTGGGTAAGATTGCCCCTGGTCGACATTTCGCCAGCGCTCATGTCAACCACCGCCACCCGCCGGCCTTGATCCGCGGCCAATAGCAAGCTGCCGCCGCAGCCAATCTCGGCATCGTCGGGATGGGCTGCAAAGGCTAAGATGTGTAATGAATCGGTCATTATTGGACCTCCGTCGTAAATAGATTTAGGTGGACAAATCGTTGATTTGCCAGGGCGGGGACAAGTCAGCGACTTGTCCTACTGCTACACCATAACCGTCGCTGTCGGATAAGCGGCGATTGATAATTCATGGGCCACGATAGGGCTGCGTTCGGCTAACAGACGGCGATAAAGCGACTCATACATAGGGACGATGTGATCCTCCCCAAAGCGTTGGGCATGGGTTATGGCGTTTTGCCGGATGACCTCATACTGCGCCCGGTTGGATAGAATCTGCACGGCCCAGGCGACCGCAGCGGCATGGTCATCTATGGGAAAGAGATAACCGGTTTCCTCGTGGCGGACAACTTCGGGTAAGCCGCCCACGTGCGTGGCCAAAACTGGTATGCCACAGGCCATCGCCTCCAAAGCCGCCAGGCAGAAACTTTCATATTGGCTGGTCATCAGCAGCAGATCGGCTTGCCGCAGCAGCGGTCCGACATTGGGTTGAAGACCACAGTAGCGAACGCGTTGTTCAAGATCATTCTGTTGGAAGATGGCCTGCACCTGAGCCATCTCCTGACCATCGCCGATCAGCCACAGTTCGGCATCGATCTGTTCGCGAATCGCCATAAAGATATGGGCCATTCGTTGCGGGTTTTTAACCGGCCGAAAATTGGAGATGTGGACAATGCGCGGCTTCCGGGAACAACCATTTTTCAGATTGTTTTCATCCTGATGGCGGGAGGATATGTGGAAGCGGGACAAATCGACAAAATTAGGAATAACTCGGGGCAGCGCCGGGAGATCGAATATATAGGTAGCCAGCCCGGCCAGATTGATCGAAACCGTGGTCAACGCATCCGCTTGGCGTAAAGCTGAAGCCAACTGCGGCCCTTTATGGGGGTCCCGGCCCTGAATGACGACATCCGTGCCATGCAGTGTCCCCACAAGCTTGGGCGTCGCCGGCCCGAGACGCTGTTTGAGCGCAGCGGCCACCAATGCAAACGGATCGGCGTAGTGGAAATGGAGAATATCCAGCCCATCAATTTCGATGACCTTGAGAATTTGATCGAGCAAAGCCTGTGTCTCCCCGGCCGTCCATGCTGTATGCAGCGCCGCCGGATGGAGGCTATTCTCGCGCTGGGGGACGATGTAGTGGGGGATGATGCCATCCGCTTGGTCCCAGGTGTCGAAAGGAGCGGATCGAGAAAATAGGTGGATCTGATGCCCGTAA
>JAGRCC010000309.1 GCA_020433785.1 Anaerolineae bacterium | reverse complement strand
CCTTTCTTTGTTTACACTGTACTAAATGGTAATGGAAAACAGGGTGAAAGTTAGAACCATTGTAACCGGACTGAGGCCAATTGTCCACTCGCCGCTTGAATCCAGTTGATCTTAAGTTTTTCCTCACGGTCGATTATGTTATACTTAACTATTATCCCCTCATTCTGTAACATATTGGCAACGGTAACGACTTCGCTGACTGGTCCTTCTTTGTGGTAATTGCCTCTGCATATGCCCGCCAGAGTTATCCATTTGAGTCAAAGGACCGGTCACCTGATGGGCTGAATCAATACCGATCTATTACCGAATAGGGAGTTTATTAGCCCAGCAGTAAAATCTTATTTGAAAACCACAAACAAGTCAGGTTAGGAGAAGATGATGGATGCAAAGTTGACTTCGCTCATTCTCCGCAAGATAGACCACTCTATCGCTATTGACCGGCAGTTGGCCAAATTAGAGCCATTGGCTCTGTTGGTTTTGGGCATCCACGGCATGTTGATCCTGTTCGTTATGGGTGGTTTATGGCCGCAATGGGCGGCCGTGGTCAGCGTACTGCTGTTAGGTGGGTGGGGATGGAGCCGGTGGGGGCCAGCCCGCTGGGGGCTTATTGTTCGGGCCGGCTTGATGGTGGGGCTGACCTGGCTGCTGCTCTTCACCACCGGCGGCGCCGACAGCGAGTTCTTTATCTGGTACTTCCTATTGGTGGTCATTTACCCGATGATACTGCCCTCGCCTTTTAACCTCATCTTGTTAGGCGCTGTGCCCCTGGCTTATCTCCTGTCATGGTTTGTATCGCCCCTATCCCTATCATTAACGAGCGTGCTGGCTCATTCTTTTCTCCTCGGCTTTCTGGGTTGGCTGACTTGGTCGCTGGCCGTAACCTTGATGCACTACGCCCTCAAACGCGAACAAAGCGGACGTCGCCTGGCTTTGGCGGTTAAAACAGCCGGCATAGTACTTCACGAGTTTTCCATTCCGTTCGATGATGTCTCCTATCAGAGTGATCAATGGGAAGCTATTTTGGGCTATCAGCCGGCGGAAACGCCCATTGAGCCGGAAGAACGGGTGAAATGGCTCATGAGTTTAATTCATCCTGACGATGCCGCCGCAGCCATCCATGATTATACCAACTTTGTTGAAGGCCGGACCGAGATCTACCAGTATGAGCGCCGGATGAAACATAAATCAGGCTTCTGGGTCTGGGTCAGCGGCTATTCTGTCGCTCTGGAGCGCGATAACAACGGCCAACCGACCCGTGTTTTAGGCATGATGCAAGATATTACCCAGCGCAAACGGGCCGAGCATGAGCTGAACGTCATGCAAAGCCGATTGGCCGGCATCATCGATTCGGCTATGGACGCGATTATCACCGTCGATGCCGATCAGCGGATTATTCTGTTTAACACCTCGGCCGAGAAGATGTTTGGCCTGCCGGCCGGTGAAGTTCTGAACCAACCCCTTGACCGGCTGATCCCGGACCGGTTTCAACAGGCGCACCGGCGGCACATTGAGACTTTTGGCCAAAGCAGGGCCGCCAACCGCCCCATGAACAATCGCGATCACGTTACCGGCCGGCGGGCTAACGGCGAGGAGTTCCCGATTGAAGCCTCAATTTCACAAACCCGCATCGACGACCAGCCGCTTTATACCGTCATCCTGCGCGACATCACCGAGCGGGTACGGATCGAGACGCAACTTCACTACCAGGCCAATCTACTTGAAAATGTGTCCGATGCCATCATCGCCACCGATTCAAACTATATCATCCAAAGCTGGAACAAAGCAGCCGAAGCCACCTATGGCTGGCCGGCTGCGGAAGTGGTCGGTCAGCCGGCCGCCGTCATCTTACCGACGCGATACCCCGATAATAACCGTGAAGCCGTCAGGAACCAATTTCTGCAACAAGGCCGCTGGCAAGGTGAACTGGTGCAGCAGCGCCGGGACGGCGCCGTCATCAATATTATGGCGTCAACTTCGATCCTCAAGGATAAAGCGGGGCGGCCACTGGGCACCGTTTCCGTCAATCGTGACATGACCGAACGTAAACAGATCGAAGACGCCTTGCGCCGCAGCGAACAGGTCTTACAGCTTTTTGTGGAAAACGCGCCGGCGGCCATCGCCATGTTTGACCGGAATATGCGCTACATTGCTGCCAGCCGCCGCTACGCGATTGATTATGAGTTGGACAAACAGGTTTTAGTTGGTCGTTCTCATTATGAGATCTTTCCCGAAATCCCGCAGCGCTGGCGCGACATCCACCAACGCTGCCTGGCCGGCGCGGTAGAAAAAGCGGCTGAAGACCCCTTTCCCCGGTCCGACGGCAAACTGGATTGGGTCCGCTGGGAAATTCATCCCTGGCACGAGTCTACCGGCGAAATCGGCGGCATCATCCTGTTTTCGGAAGTCATTACCGAGCGCAAAAACCTGGAGGAACAATATTATCAGGCCCAAAAGATGGAAGCCATCGGTCACCTGGCCGGCGGCATTGCCCACGATTTCAATAACATCCTGGTGCCGATCATCGGCTATGCCGAGTTAGGAATGATGAACTTGCCCCCCGATGCACCCCTTTATACCGATTTGGATCTCATTCGACAGGCGGCCCAGCGCGCCGCCGATCTGACCCACCAGATTCTGGCCTTTAGCCGCAAACAAATTTTGCAGATGCGCTTGCTGGACCTCAACCCGCTCATCGCCGACTTTCAGAAGATGCTGGAGCGGCTCATTGGCGAAGATATTGAATTAGAGACGTTTCTGGCGCCCAATCTTTACCCGGTCAAAGCCGACAAAGCGCAACTGGAGCAGGTGCTGCTCAATTTAGTGATCAATGCCCGTGACGCCATGCCGGGAGGTGGAGCACTGACCATCGAAACGGCCAATGTTTACCTGGACGAAACCTATCTCCAAAAGCACGCTGATATTCAAACGTCGGGCCATTACGCCATGCTGGCCGTTAGCGATACCGGCCACGGCATGGACGCTGAAACCCAGACCCAAGTCTTTGACCCCTTCTTCACCACCAAAGCCCGGGGCAAAGGCACCGGACTGGGCCTGGCCACAGTCTTCGGCATTATCCGGCAGCATCACGGATATATATGGGTCTACAGCGAACCGGGGCAGGGCACCACCTTCAAGATTTACCTGCCCCAAGCCGAAGACACCGGTCCGGCCCCCGCCACCGTCGTCATCTCAGAACTCCATTCACTCCACGGCACTGAAACTATTTTGGTGGTTGAGGATGAAGAAATGGTGCGCAAGTTGACCGTTGAGACGCTGGAAGCCCACGGCTATCACGTTTTAGAAGCCGAAAGTATCAGGCACGCCCACCAATTAGCCACCGACTATCAGGCGACGATTCAACTGCTGCTAACCGATGTCATCATGCCCGGCATGAACGGCCGCGAGTTGTACCAAAACCTGCGCCAACTTCAACCCGATCTTCAGGTCTTGTATATGTCCGGTTATACCGATAACGTTATTGTTCATCACGGCATCTTGTACGAGGGGATCAACTTCTTACAAAAACCGTTTACCATTGTCAAGCTGTTGCAAAGGGTCAGAACGGTGTTAACGAAGGAGGAATGATGAGGAGGTGACGAGTAGGATATGAGTTACGCAGTTCAAAAGGTGACAGTCACTTAGACACGATAAAGCGACTTGTTTCGGCTAAACGGGCGTTCATTTTCGGCAAAAAGTGACTGTCACCTTGTTTGTTACACCCAACTGCGTAAGTCATAACCCGGACA
>JAGRCC010000308.1 GCA_020433785.1 Anaerolineae bacterium | reverse complement strand
TAATGGCCTGTTAAACAAGGTCTGATGGGGGCAACTTGAGTTATAATCAATCGTATATTGGAAGGACTCAAATCTCAATGAAGCGTTGGTTAGCCACTCTTCTGCGTACACTCTTCTTTACCGTATTAGGCTTTCTATTTCTTAAGGCGGTTCAATATTGGCACCGATTACTCAAGCAGCCGTATCTATTAGCCAACCAACTGCCTGACGACTTGGCTGACCACCAAACCATCGAGGCTAAAGGTTTACGTATCGCGACTGCTAACTTATTGTCGGGAGTCGAAAAACGATGGCTGCTCAACGGCCAACAAAAGCTGGTCCTATGTGCCGGCCTGCGCAATTTTAGAGAACCGTGGGCGCGGGATTTCGGCTTCGCCAGTTTTGGCCTAATCGAGTTGGGCGAATTACAAGCGGTTAAAGAGACGCTGGAGGTTTTTCTCCTCCACCAGCGGCCCACCGGCCAATTTCCGGTGAAAATTCACTCCACCTCTATCGCGGATCGATATCTGCACTCGCTGTTCAAACGCGAGCAGCCGATCTACGCGCCGATCAAACCCAAATATATCACCGCTCATAACACCATTTCGCTTGATGGTAATGCCCTGTTGGTGATTGCGGCATTGAATTATGTCGCCCGTTCCGGGGACAATGCATTTGCCGAAACCCACTGGCCGGCCTTGAAACGGGCGGTGATTTGGCTGGAAGATCACGCCTTGGAAGACGACGGCCTGCTGCATCAAGCCGCCTTTGCCGATTGGGCCGACAGCATTGCTCGTTCCGGTCGGGTGTTGTATACCAATGTCCTATATTGGAAAGCCTTACACGAGCTAGCGCTGGCTGCTCCCGTTTTCGGCCAGGCTGATGACGAAACCTATTTTAGAGATAAAGCCCGGCAGTTAAAAGCGTCGATCAATGCCCATTTCTGGCGGCAGGAGTTAGGTTACTACGTGACCAATGAGATTTTCGACAATTTGAGCAGCAGCGGTAACTTGCTAGCAATCGCCTGGGAGATGACCACGCCCGATCAGGCCAATTCGATTTTAGATGCCATGGATGAGTTCGATATGGCCACTCCGGTGCCAACTCAGGTGGTTCATCAGGCTTACCCTAGCAAGTTTATCGCCCTCGAAAATCGGTTAGGGGGCATCCCCAACTATCACACCTCAGCCGCCTGGTTGTGGCTGGGCGCCTGGCATATCATTGCTCTGGCGCGAATGGAGCGCTTTATGGAAGCGGAACTGCTGCTGTATCGCCTGTCAAACGTAATTGTCAGAGACGGCGCGGTCCACGAAGTTTACGCGCCGGATGGGTTCCATCTGGCCAGCTTTTGGTACACGTCAGAAGCCCCTTTAACCTGGAGCGCCGGGATGGCCGTTTACGCCCACCATGTCTACCAGCGCCATGTGCAAAAGATTCTGAATAACGATACAATCTCTGAGAATAAATAGGGGCTTAAGAGGGAGCCAACCGTATGCATATCGCCCATTTTACGAACACTTACCATCCGGTGATTAGCGGCGTCGTTCGATCGATTGATACCTTCCGGCAAGCGTTGACCGATTTGGGCCACAACGTGTTTATTTTCGCCCAAAACGCCAGCGATTATCATGACAAGGACCCATTTGTCTTTCGTTACCCGGCCATCGAGTTGCCGATGAGTCACAATTTCCCGCTGACGATTCCCATTTCATCTTTTGTGGATAAAGTTATACCCTCGCTTAAACCGGCCGTGATCCACAGCCACCATCCCTTCTTGCTTGGACGGGCCGCCGCCAATAAAGCGGAAGAACATCAGGTGCCGCTGGTTTTTACGTTTCACACCCGCTATCGTGAATACAGCCATTATGTGGCTTTGAATCAACAATTTGTCAAAGATGCTATTGATTACTGGCTGGGCGACTATATGCAAAAGTGCCACCACATTGTCGTGCCCAGCGACAGTATCAAGCAGATGCTGGCCGATGTCTACGGCGTCACCAAACAGGTGACGACCGTGCCGACCGGCATCGATTTAAGCCCGTATCAAGCGGCCGATCCGCATACCATTCGGCAGCAGCGAGGCTGGGGTGAGGACAAAGTGTTGATCTCGATTGGCCGGTTGGCCGAAGAGAAAAATTGGAAAGTATTGCTGGCTGCGGCCGGGAACGTGTTTAAGCAGCACCAACCCGCCCGATTGGTCATTATCGGCGATGGTGAGCAGAAGGATGAGCTGTCTGAGCTGGCTCAGGAATTGGGCATCGCCGAACAGGTGGAGTTCACCGGCAAAATCCCGTTCGATGAAGTGCCGCTCTATCTGAAAGCGGCCGATCTGTTTTGTTTTGCCTCAACCACTGAAACCCAGGGGTTGGTTACAATGGAAGCGTTAGCCGCAGAGTTACCCGTAGTGGCGGTCGAAGCGTCCGGAACCCAAGATGTGATTGAACACGACCGGCAGGGTTTGCTCACGGAGAATAATAGTGAGGCGCTGGCCGCCGCCATCAACCGGGTACTCGATGATGAGGCGCTGTTTGATCGGTATAAGCAAGCCACTGCCGATCGAGCAGCTACGTTTGATATGAAGCGCAAAGCCGAAGACCTATTGGACGTCTATCACCAGGCTATCGACGATCAACGCGCCGGTCGTTTTGTTCAGGTCGATAAGGCCAAAAAGATATTCGAGTTAATCATCGACGAACATAAGCTGGAGCAGTTTTTTGGATTGAAAGCTTAGTATCAAGCGGTTAGGCTGCCATCGAAGCCAAATTCAGCAAGATAACTACCCCAAACCCCAGAATGATCAGCCCGGAAATTCGGTTGATCCAGGGCATAAAGCCCGAGCGTATCCGGCCGGTTAACAAACTTACACCGGTACTCAAGGCCAGCCACCACAACGCCGAGCCGGCGAATACCCCTAACACCAGAATGGTGGCCGCAAAATAATCGCCCGCTTCCCCCACCAATCCCAACCCGGCGAAGATGGCCGCGAAAGAGAGAATCGTGGCCGGGTTGGTGATGGTCAAGAAAAAGGTGGAGGCGTAAGCGCTTACGTAGCTTTGTCGGTGTGTGGGTGTTGATAGGCTTGTGGTCGATAAACGTAAGGTTTTAACCCCTAGATAACAGAGAAATAATCCCCCTCCCAGCGCCAGCCAGAACTGTTGATTAAGCAGTAGGGTTGAGATGGCCGTCAAGCTAAAACCGGCCACACAGCCGTAAAAGGCATCGGCGGTGGCCGCTCCCAGCCCGGACAGCAGCCCTACTGCTCGTCCCTGAGCCAGCGTGCGCCGGATACATAGCACGCCGATGGGTCCGACCGGCGCGGCAATTGAAAAGCCGATAATCAAACCGGTGAACAGAAAATTTGAGGTCATAATTCGCTCCAATTTGGTCCAGATTGCCTGAGTAGGTGATCGATGTTATAGTGATACTATCACAGTAGTTTATTAATAAATTAGTGGTTTGTAAAGAGATAATCAAAGACGTTTAGTAGTGTTGACCTTATCAACTAAAGCAAAAATAGGATATGGCCTTAGAAAATCAAAAACTTCTTGACGATGTTGGCTGGCAAATTTTACTGGCCTTACAACAAGATGCCCGGTTGTCGTTTACCGAATTGGGACGGCGGGTGGGGTTATCACTGCCAGCCGTGGCGGAGCGGGTCCGCCGGATGGAGGAGGCCGGTATTATCACCGGCTACCGAGTCGAAATTGATGCCCGTAAAATTGGCTTGACTTTGACGGCATTCATTCGTTTGAGTACCACCGGGTCGCAGTATCCCGCCCTAATTGAGTTGGTTCACCATCTACCGGAGGTTGTAGAATGCCATCATTTAACCGGCGCTGACTCTTTCATAATGAAAGTCGTCGTGGGATCAATCGCGCATTTGGAAAGGCTAATTACCCGTTTATCAACCTATGGGCCGACTACTACCTCCATTGTCTTGTCTTCTCCTATCAGGGCGCGCGGCCTAACCAGGGGCTTGGCTGAAACCGATGAGACCGCCCAGGCGTTTGACTCGTAACAAGCAAACCTTATAATTTTGCATGTAGTCAAGCCTAAAGGTATAATTTCGTGTCAATTATTCAATAAAAGAGGTCTTAAACAATGCCAAAGCGAACATATCAACCTAAACGGCGTCGCCGGGCTAGAGTACATGGTTTTCGATCACGTATGGCCACCAGCAACGGGCGCAGAGTTCTAAAAGCGCGCCGCTTGCGTGGACGGAAATCTCTAGCAGTGCAACGCCCCCATCCGAAACGCACCAATTGGAATGCCGACTGATAGAGTTGAACTTATTCAAAATGAGCTGGGTATATAGCTTATGTTGAGTAAGTTCTCTCGGTTTTATGAAACGTAAATACCGGTTGCGCCGCAGCAGCGATTTTCACCGCGTGCGGCAGGTTGGTAAATCAAATGCCAGCTCCCTCATGGTGCTGGCATTTCTACAGAATGAATTAGAACATAGTCGATTTGGATTTGTCGTTAGTAAACGACTGGGTAATGCCGTTCAACGGAACAAAATAAAGCGGCGGATGCGAGAAGCGATCCGTTTAAGATTAGTGCGGATCAAACCGGGTTTTGATGTAGTGATCATTGCTCGTAAACCGGCCGGCCAAGTCACTTTTAGGGCTATCGAGCAATCATTAGACCGCTTGTTAGCAGCAAGTCAGTTGTTGTCGTGATGTTGGACCAGGTGAGTAGGAACATCAATGAAATATTTGGCCTTGGGTTTAATTCGGTTTTATCAAAAGTTTATCTCGCCGACATTGCCTTCGGCGTGCCGTTTTGAGCCAACGTGTTCGCACTATGGCTATGAGGCCATTCAAAAATACGGATTTTTCAAGGGCGGCTGGATGGCCATCAAACGTATTGGCCGTTGTCATCCCTTTCACCCCGGTGGATATGACCCTGTTCCATAAAGCGTTAACCCGTATGGTTTAGTTATGAGGATACAATTATTTTGCGGACGTTAAAGTTAGTATTATTTATCAGCAGCATCGTTGGGCTTGTCGGGTTGCTGGTTTTCAGCCGGCCAGCTGAGGCCGCCCAAACTGATGTTCCCTCTGCCCTTGGGCCAGTGGCTAATGAGGCAGGGGTTACTCTGGAAATATCCACTGGTGATGTGGTTACGCACAGCCTGGGTAGTGTGGTCACATATACCATTACCATCCTGAATGAGCACGGTGAAGCTATTGAGGCATCATTGACAAATGAACTGCCAGCGTTGCCTGATGGCCTGGCTCTGCAAGGGGAATCTATCACCGCTACAGTCGGTACAGCAACGGGTGAGGATAATACGGTTTCGTGGTCGGGTAATTTGGAAAATGGTGATAAAGCCACCATAGTTTATACAGCCATTCCCCCTTCAACCTCTTCTCCACAGGAAAATTTAGAGAACATAGCTGTTCTAAAATTCAGCGATTATACCGTTTCAGTCAGTAGTCGCATTAATACCACGCCGCCGGACCTGAGCATATGGGGACGTTTTGTAAATTTCATCGCCACCGCTTTGGTCTTTTTTGATAAGTCTTTACAATCTATTGGTGTCCCTTATGCCTTTGGTTTTGCTATCATTTTGTTTACGCTTTTGGTTCGCGGGGCCACTTTTCCACTTAACCTGCAGCAAATCAAATCCTCAAAAGCGATGCAGGCCCTTCAGCCCAAATTAAAAGAGCTGCAAGAAAAGCATAAAGGGGATCGAGAAAAACTGGCTCAAGAGCAGATGCGGTTATATAAAGAGCATGGGGTGAACCCCTTGGGCGGCTGTTTGCCAATGCTGGTCCAAATGCCCATTTGGATTGCTCTCTATCGATCTTTGATCCAACTTTCCAGTCAGGGTCTTCTCACCGAGGGGTTTTTCTGGATTCCTAGCTTGTCCGGGCCAGTCTCCACTTGGGGCGGTGGCCTGGGCTGGCTGTGGCCGTTGCCCCCTGCTATAGGTTGGCCCAGCGCCTTGGCCTACTTGGTTATGCCTGTTCTGCTGGTCGTGTCTCAGCTTTATATGCAAAACTTAATGACGCCCCCTTCCACAGATCCGCAGCAGGCTCAAGTTCAGAGTATTATGAAATTTATGCCACTGATGTTTGGCTACTTTGCCTTGATTGTGCCATCGGGCCTAACCCTATATTGGTTTACAAGTAATGTTTTAGGGGTAGCTCAGCACTATTTCACCAAAACCCAATTTGACACCAAGCCTCAGACTTCTGAGCCGCCGGTGGGTTCAAGCGCGCCGGTGCCGGCTTCTGCCTCCACATCTACCTCCCTCTCCGGTGCTACCTCAGAAGGAGATGACAAAGGAAAAAATGTTAAATCAAAACGAAAGTCTAGACGTAAGCGCTAAAACGGTAGAGGAAGCTATCGAGCAAGGGTTGCAGACCTTAAATCTGCCTCGTGATCAAGTTGAAATCAAAATTATAAACGAAGGTAAACGTGGTATTTTTGGGATAGGATCTGAAGAGGCGGTTGTCCGCCTGACCCCTAAAACGCAGGCCGCTGCACCCTTACAAGAAAATAGTAGTCCCCCAGTTGAGATGGCCTCTCCAATTTTGGAGGAAATGGCAACTTTGGTCTCAGAACCTGAGGAAGAAGTTGACGATAGTGAGCTTGACGAAGAAACTTTGGTGATTTCTCCCATTTCGACCGAAGAGGCGGAAGAAGAAATCACCGCATCGGCCGAGATTGTTGCGGAGAGTGATATTGCCAAATTAGCTAAGCAGTGTTTGGAAGAGTTGCTACAGCACATGGGCATTGAAGCGGAGGTTACCCCCCGCATTGCCGCCGATCTGGTTGATCCGGGCGAGGAGCCGCCCTTGGTTTTAGATGTGACCGGCAATGATTTAGGGATTCTCATTGGCCGCCACAGTGAAACGTTGCAAGCGTTGCAATATATGGTTCGGCTGATGGTGAGCAAGGAGTTGCAAAGCTGGCAGCGCATTGTGGTTGATGTTGAGTCCTACCGCGCCCGTCGCCGCCGTTCACTGTATCAAATGGCGAAACGTATGGCCGAACGCGCCGTTTCCAGCGGTGAACGAGTCATCATGGAATCGATGCCGGCCTATGATCGCCGCATTATTCATGTGGCCTTGCGTGATCACCCCGATGTCTTCACCAAGAGCATCGGCCGAGAAAGCAATCGCAAGGTGACCATTATCCCTAAATAGCGGGTTCGCCGCCCTTCCCAATAAACCTTATATGTAGATCGCTCCGGTACGTTTGCCATTTCCTCTTCGTGCCGGAGTTTCGTTTCATCTAAGGCGTACAACCAAGGTTTAGGTCGATCGTAACCAAAAGGCTGCTTTACCCTAACATTACAAACCTGGCCCACGCTTGAGAAGAGCTTGAAAATGACCCAACCAACAGATAGGACATACTTACTCATTGGACATGTCACCAAAGATATCTTAGCTAATGGTGAGTTTACCAATGGGGGAACTGTGACCTACGGCTCGGTTGTAGCCAAGCTGTTGGATTGGCGCCCGGTTATTATTACCGCCGCCGGCCCTGATTTTTCGCCGCCGCCTTTCCTGGCTGATGTCGAATGGCATATCTTACCCTCGCCCTACACCACCACCTTCCGCAACGAATACGATGCCGAGGGCAATCGCCGGCAAACGATTGGCCCCTTGGCTCAACCCATTCGCCCTGTTGATATCCCGGCCGCCTATCGCCAGGTTCCGATTGTTCATTTGTGCCCACTCAATCAGGAAGTGCCGGCGTCCATCACGGCCATATTCGAGAAATCGCTGTTAATTTCAACGCCGCAGGGGTGGATGCGCCAGTGGGATGAGCAGGGGATCGTCTCTCGCAGCGATTGGGTTCAAGCCGATGAGGTCTTACCTCAGATAACGGCGACTGTCATTAGTATTGAAGATATTGAGGGCGATTGGACTCTGGCTGAACAGTGGGCGGCGTTGGCTTCGGTATTGATTGTCACTCAAGGGGTCGAAGGTTGTACGGTTTTTGAGCACGGAGAGCGGCTCATCGTACCGCCTAGGCCGGCTAACCCGGTCGATCCGACCGGCGCGGGAGATGTATTTGCCACTGCGTTTGCCATCCGGCTCTATGAAACTGGCAACCTGTGGCAGTCGGCTCGGTTTGCCAATGTCACGGCTTCGATGGCCATCGAACGTTTTGGGGCGGCCGGAGCGCCCAGTCGGGCTGAGGTAGAGGCGTATTTGCTGGATAACCCGGTTTAACTAACGCCACTCGCTTCATTTTTTGTTGAATTCCCACAAATCTTCAATTTTTGTTTGTGCTTCTTGACCATGCTACAATTGAGCTTATGACCACAAAGCAACCTGCGTTTATATACACAATTGCCAATCAAAAGGGCGGCGTCGGCAAAACCACGACGGCGGTTAATTTGGCCGCGTTTATGGCGGCCCGACGGGCCAAAGTGCTAATCGTCGATGCCGACTCACAAGGTAACGCCACATCCAGTCTGGGCGTCTCGCTGGACGATGGTTCGCCTTCCATGTACGATACGCTGATTAACAAAATCCCACTGGCTGAAGTCATTAGGCCGACGTCTCGCGAACGCCTCGATATTGCGCCGGCCGGACCGGAATTAGCCGCGGCTGAAGTGGAGATGGTTCAACTGATGGCGCGTGAAATGCTGCTGCAAAAAGCGCTTCAGCCGGTCATCGAAGATTATGATTTTGTTATCATCGATACCCCGCCCAGTCTGGGCTTGCTAACCGTCAATGCTTTAACGGCCTGCAACCAGGGGGTTATCATTCCGGTACAATGCGAGTACCTGGCCTTGGAGGGCTTGGGCCAGCTCATGCATACCATTAATCTGGTTCAGGAAAACTTAAACCCCGCCTTGCAAGTCGCCGGGGTAGTCATGACCATGTACGATGTGCGCACTAATTTGGCGGCAGATGTTGTTAAGGAAGTCAAAGAACACTTTCCGGAACAACTCTTTAACGCCATTATTCCTCGCAATATCCGGTTGAGTGAAGCGCCTAGCTACGGCGAAGATATTTTGGCTTATGCCCCTAACTCATCCGGTTGTGTAGCTTACCAAAAACTGACCGAAGAATTATTAAGTCGAGTCCGCCGCCA
>JAGRCC010000307.1 GCA_020433785.1 Anaerolineae bacterium | reverse complement strand
TTCTTCACCACGGTTTAGGGCAGAGCTACACAGATTGCCAAAGAGAGGATATTAGCTATGAATCCATTACCCCCTTACCAATACGGTGCAGCCCGGACAATGGTCTATCTGCACGGTCAATATTTGCAGGCGTTTTTAGTGGAGTGGCAGCAAGCTCAAGCGGCTGGCATCGTGCTGCCTGAAACTGACGACCCCAATTATGTTTCATTAGAAACGTTGTTGCACCACGTTTTGGGAGCGGCCCGGAGTTATATGGTCTGGATGTGCAATAAGTTGGCCTTGCCGGACCCGGCTATTAACCCGCCACCGCCGCTGGAGGTCATCGAGGACGAGGCCGCCGGCTATCTGGCCCATCTGATCGACCGCTGGCAGCTCCCGCTGGCGGAGGTTGGGGAGGATCAGTTCGACCGGCCGGAATATCTGTCCAATTGGGGCACCCTTTATTGTGTGGAGGCGATGCTGGAGCACGCGGTGATGCACGCCATTCTGCATCGGGTTCAGCTCGAGGAGTTGTTGGCCGAGCAGCGCCCGGATTAAGGCCCAACTTCGGCAAAATATAAATACCCCGCGCGGAGTCCACACGGGGTATTTACAAAATGAAAGCAGAATTAAACCTAACTGTCTAAATGATACCGTACCTTTTTGCTGCCGTCAAGGTAAAGCGAGGTGTTTCAGTTTGGGAGGACTTTAGGTCTTTGAATCGCTGAAACCGCTGAATTTACTGAGGCCGCTGAGAACACATTTAATTCAGCGGATTCAGTGATAATCAGTGCTTTCAGCAATTCAAACTTGCCCCTAAACTACAGCCATCATCATGAGCGTTTTGCTGCCGATTCTTTATAGTATTGGCCTGTACAGTGTCTATATCGCCGGTTCGCTTTACCTTAAGTCCGGCTCGCCCCAACCGCCTCCTCCGACAGATAGGCGAGGCTTTTCCATCCCCCCGGCGACTCGACTGCTGCTGATGGTGGCGATACCAACAATCCTTCAATTCTTTTTCCCGGCGCTGCTGACTCTATTTCGACGCGACTATGAGCACTTTTTGGCGACTGGTGGCGGCTCGTTACTCCCCTCGTGGTGCAAGATGGCGGCGTACCGGGCGCCATCTTCAACCTCGTGACGTTACTGTTGGTGGGCCTGGTGGCCGAGCCATTGTGGGGCGGCCGTCGCACCCTCCTCCTGTTTTTTATCGGCGGTATCATCGGTGAGATGGTGGCTTTCGCCTGGCAGCCGGTCGGCGCGGGTAATTCAGTGGCGAACTTCAGCTTGGCCGCCGGGGTGGCGGTGGCCGTGCTCGTGCGCCAGCCGCCAAAACCGGCGCAGTGGGCCGCGCTTTTTGCCTTGGCCGCCGATGGCCTGCTCATTGGTCTGCAAGATATTCACGGTGCGGCGGCGCTGACCGGTGCACTCCTGGCGCTGATCCTCAATCGATGGTGGCCGCGCCAAGAGCGGTCGTAGGTCGAGAGACGAGCCCCAACTCCCCCACTCATTACTTGTCGGATTTCGTCCTTCAACCCGACCCACTAGGGTTAAACTACCGTTATCTAATATCCCGGTATTTGAACAATCAATAGGACAGCCGTTACGATACCGCTCAAGGCTAACACCAGTTTGTGCTTCCGCGACAGGGTGAACGGTTCACTATCGGACGCGGCCTGCCCCCAGTAGCGGCTGGCTTCTGCTTCGTATTCCCGATGCTGCATTTTACCGAGTTCAAAGTTTGTGATGGGGCTATTCATAGTTATAACTCCTCTGGCTAATGTCTCCGACCGTGGCCGGGTGATGTTGTTTTGATTTGAAATCAGTTTAGCAGGCCGATGTTATATCAGCGTCTACCGCTCCGTTAACTCAGCGTTATTGCTAAAAACGGAGGAGAATTCGGGTAATTGATTTAGGATTGTCGCTATGTTACAATGCTGCCACGTGATGGAATAACCCTGCCGTTTGCTAGCTTGGGAAAGCTGAACAATGCTTGACGTTCGCTTGTTGGGAAAGTTCGAAATAAACCGGGACGGCCAGGTCATTGAAATCCCCCTACGGCCGGCTCAGTCTCTGTTGGCTTACCTGCTGCTCAATGCGGATAAATCGATTCGGCGGGAGAAGCTGGCCGGCTTACTGTGGCCCGACTCAGACGAAGCCAGCGCCCGCAATAATTTGCGCCAAACCTTGTGGCGATTGCGGAGCGTGATTGGCGAAGATTATTTTGTGACCGATCGAGTCGCTGTCGGGTTTAATGCCCAGGCCGATTACCGGCTCGATGCGGACACACTGCAAACAGCAGTGACCGCCACCACCTCCGCCGACCAACTCATGGTGATTGTTTCTGTTTATGAAGATCGCCTCCTGCCGGGGTTTTACGATGAGTGGGTACTGCTGGAACAGGAGCGACTGCAAGCGCTGTTTGAGGATCGCATGCAGCGGCTGCTGGATCGACTGGTTGAGGCCGGTCGCTGGCGCGAAGCGCGGGAGTGGGCGGAATGGTGGATTGCGCGGGGTCAGCAGCCGGAACCGGCTTATCGGGCTTTGATGCTGGCCCAAGCGGGCCTGGGTGATCGGGCCGGCGTGGCGGCGGCGTACCAGCGCTGTGTGGAGGTGCTCGATGAGGAATTTGGGGTCGAGCCATCGGCGGAAACACGCGCGCTTTACCAGCGGCTCATCAATAAAGAAAACCCGGTCGCCGAGACCGTCGAGCCAACTAGCCACCCCACTACCCCTACTCCATCAGCGCCCACTGGCCGCTCCGTCTCACCACCAGCCTTCTTGGACGAAACCAACGAACCGATGACGGTCGGAGACCTATTCATCGGCCGCGAGCGGGAGTTGGCCCGGCTAGATCAATTGCTGGCTCAAACTATCACCGGCCGGGGGCAGGTGGCGTTTGTGATCGGCGAGGCCGGCCAGGGCAAAACGAGCCTGCTCAGGGCCTTCGCCCGCCGAGCGCAAGCCGTGCAGCCCAGCTTGATTATCGCCGGCGGCACTTGCGATGTTTATACCGGGGTGGGCGATCCCTACGTCCCCTTTCGCCAGGTGTTTGGTATGCTCACCGGCAACGTTGAACCGCTATGGGCGGCCGGAACCATCACCCGCGACCACGCGCTGCGCTTATGGCATTTATTACCCCAAACGGTTCGGGCTGTGGTCGATGGCGGGCCGGACTTGATCGACACCTTGATCCCCGGCGGTGCTTTGGTCAGCCGGGCGGCGGCCTATGCCCCCAACGAGGCCGATTGGCTGAGCCGGCTGCAGGAACTTCAGACCGGCCGGACATTGCCGGGCGGAGCCTCACACGCCGACCAGAACCGCATCTTCGAACAGGTCTCGGACGTGCTGCGGACTCTGGCCCACCAGCAGCCGCTGCTGCTCATTTTGGATGATTTGCATTGGGCCGATCTGTCCTCGATCAGTTTAATGAGTCACCTGGCCTTGCGCCTGGCCGACAGCCCGATAATGTTGATCGGAGCCTACCGGCCGGAAGATGTGGCCCAGGGGCGAGACGGCGAACGCCATCCCCTAACCGACATTCTGAGCGAGTTGAAACGTCACTTTGGCGACATTTGGCTGGATTTGGAACACGATGAGTCCACGGTTGGCCGGACTTTTATCGATGCCTTGTTGGATAGCGAACCCAACCAACTGGGCGAAACCTTTCGGCGGCAGCTGGTGCGCCACACCGATGGGCAGCCGCTCTTCACGGTCGAACTGCTGCGGGATATGCAAGAGCGGGGCGATGTACGGCAAGACGACCGGGGCCGGTGGATCGAAAGCGCCGATCTAAGCTGGGATACGCTGCCGCCGCGGGTCGAAGGTGTGATTGAAAAACGAATTGGCCGCCTGGATGGTAAGCTGCGCGAGGTGCTGACCGTCGCCAGCGTGGAGGGTGAACAGTTCACGGCCGAAGTCATCGCCCGGGTGTTGGATATCGACGAACGGAAACTGGTCCGGCGCTTGAGCGGCGAGCTGGATAAGCAGCACCGGTTGGTGGCGACTCAAGGTCTCCGGCGAGTGGAGCCCAGCGGGCAGCGGTTGTCCGGGTATCGCTTCCGGCATAATCTGTTTCGCACGTACCTCTACCACGGCCTGGATGAGGTGGAGCAAAGCTACTGGCACGAGGCGG
>JAGRCC010000306.1 GCA_020433785.1 Anaerolineae bacterium | reverse complement strand
TTCACGATTGGGGTCAAAACGGGGGCACAGCCTGCGGGGCACGGGGGGAAGAGACGTAGGGATCGAGAGATTGGGAGATTGGAGATTGGAGATTGATCTGCAACCCGCTGAGTCATCGCTCCCTCGATCTCCCAATCTCTCAATCTCCAATCTCCCAATCTCCCAATTATCCAATCGACGATTTGGTGAAGGTTGGCTGCACCGTAGATGCTGCTGATAAAGAGGGCCGGGACGATGGGGGCGGCATAGACCAGGCTGTTGATTTCCTGCATCGGCTCGAAACTGCTGAGCAGATTGACGCCGAGCGAGGGCGCGGCCAGCAGCAGGGTGATCGGATTGAGCAGGGCCAGGAAGGCGGTCGGCGTCAGCAGCAGGCGAAAGTAGCGAATGACGTTGATCTCTTCCAAATGGGCCAGCACCAGTTGAGGGTGCAGCACAAAATTGAGTACAATGTTGGCCGCGCCGTCGCCGAGATGGCCGTAGCGATCCCAGTGAATATTTTCGGACAAGGCGAACGTTTTGGGGATGATGAACACGGCCAGGAAGGTCCAGACCGTTGACAAAATCATGGTGGTGATGCCCAGACGATACTGCCGGTTGATAACCACCGCGTACAGCCCCATCATGAAGACCAGCAGGCCCATGTCCTCTTTGCACATACCGGCCAGTACGGCGAAAACGGCAAACCAGCCGGGACGACGCACTTCCATAAAGTAGAAGGCTGCCAATAGAAAGGTGGGGGCTAACGCGCCGGGATGGAAATCGAGCAGGGCCGCGCCTTGCATCGCCGGCAGCATTAAATAGGCGATGGCGAATACCAGCGCCAGGCCGTCGCTGTGCAGTTTATAGCGGGCCAGGGCAAAAACGGGCACTGCGCCCAAGGCAATGACGATGCTCTGGAAAATGAACAGAATTTCGGGACCGTCGTAGACCAGGTACAGCAGCGAGACCGGCAGTAAGATCGGCTCGACGTGGATGCTGAGGCGGTTGATCGCGCCGGGGCGGTTGGTTTGGGCGAAGGGCCGGCCGTGGATAGTGTGCCAAATGGCCTGATCGAAGTGGCCTAGATCGAACGCCCGTGAGCCGAACGAATAGTAATGAAAGAAGAGTTGGGCCGAGAAGAAAGCGGCATACCCGGTGATGAGTAGGGCCAATATAATGACGGCCGGCGACCAGCGACGTGGGTTAACCATGACTGTCATCCACCAAATCGGCGATGCCGCATTGGTAAACGCCGATGTAGTTGTAGTGATCGGGTTTGTAGAAGGTCGCCGCCGAGCGGCAGTAGGGCGTGTTGTCAAAATCGACGTTGAAGGGAACCGCACCGGGCGCTAACGGCAGGCTCAATACCACATAAACCGGCGCATCGGCCGACTCCAATAAATCGGTCAGACGATGGGCCGACTCGGCTCGCAAGTCAATTGTTTCGAGATCAATCGTTTCCGACATACCGGCTAGCTTAATATTAAGTCCCTCTCGCGTCAAGCCGGAGGCATCGTTGCGCACCACCACAATCGAACCGTATTGGCTGGCTTGTTCGCGCAGATAGGCGGTCAATTCGTTTAACCCATAGCCGGAGGTCCACCCATCCAGGAAAAACCAGCGGTCGTAGGCTTCGAGAGGTGCTTGGACGGGATTGGTGAGGAGGCGGAGGTTGAAGGTGAGGGCGGGTAGGGAGCAAAGGATGAGTAAAAGGACAGAGAGGAAAGTGTAGAGGATAGGACGTGGGACGTGGGACGTGGGACGTGAAATGAGCGCTGCCAGCCAATCGATTAACGTGACGAAGCCGTAACCGGCCAGAATGAGGGCGAAGGGGACGACGGCGAACAGGTAACGGGATTGGAGATAGACGGTAATGACGATGAAGATGGCGTTGTAGATGACGATAGTGCTGAGGAGCAGTAACCCGCCTCGATGGCGGCGGATCAGGGCGAGAGTTGTGCCGAGCAGCGCCATTAACAGAATAGGCCAGGTCAGGTAGATGGTGTAGTAGGCCCACACGCGTTGGATGTTGCCGGTCACCATTTCGGCAAACGAGCCTAGCGGCGCGGCGTCGAGCAGCCAGGTTTTGCTGGCTGGGCCGTCGAGATGGGCGGTGGGGGCAAAGAAGATGGGGATGATCAGCAGTACACCTAGGCCATAAGCGGCGATTAGATAGCGGCTCCATTTCGCTAAGGTATCAGTTGAAATCAACTGGCGGGGCGAGGTGGTACTACAAAATAGGATCGTCAGGGGTGGGATAATCCACAAAATCAACCCGTTGAGTTTCGTCAATCCGGTCAGGCCCAACATCAAGCCCAACAGTAACCCCGCGGCCAACGTTTGGCGTTCGATTAACCTCAGACTCAGAAGGGTGATACCAATTGCCAGCGTGCCGAGCATGCTATCGTTGAGCGCCAGTCGATCCAGGAAAAAAGCGTAGGGAATTACGGTATAAAATAGAGCGGCGGCCAGCCCGACCGTGGGGCGCTCAAACAAGGCTTTGCCCAAAAAATAGCAGCCTATCGCCGAGACCAACCCCAACAACACCGACACCATCCGCGCGTTCCACAGCGGATCGCGGCCGAGGGCGACCACCGGCGTAATCAGCCAGATTTGTAGGTATTTACCGCCCTCGGTATAGACAAATGGCTGGCCCTCGTCGAGCACGTTGAACGCCCGGCTGATGTGCAGCCCCTCATCGACATAAGGCGGCAGCAAGGTCAACTGCGGCAGCCGTATTACTAAGAACAGTACGGCTAACGCCAGTAGAATGGCTGTTTGGTGATGTTGGATGAAATGATCGAGTTTGGGCATAGAATGCTTTTGAGCTATCAGCCGTCAGCGTTCAGGTATCAGCTTTTTTCTCGTTTTGATGAATGGTTTGGTTACAACAGTATCGTTAGTCATTAAGCTGACAGCTGATAGCTGATAGCTGAATGCTATCGCACTTTTATAACGAACGAGTATTATAATACAGCTTGGTTTGTTCGTGTAAAGTGGGGGGATGGTTTAGAGGTGAAAAGGGGTAGGTATTTGCCTGGCAACTGTTTTAGTTGAATATCAAAGACCCTCTAACCACTTGATCCATTCATCGAAATGAGGACAGGCTGATCGTAGTTGATCTAAACCTACACTACTTGTTACAAAAGGCCCATCAAAAGTTTTATCATAACTGTCATAAATATTTTTGATTCTTTTAGACGGAGACGTATTTGGGTTGTCGTTGATTTCTTCAGGGGTAGCAAAAAGAGTTCTGATTTGAGTAATAGCTCCCAGTTGGCTACTATTGAATTCCAGTTCTTGAGCAGTTATATCAGGAGCGACAAAAAGAAAGGTTTCAAATTCGTGTAATTGTAGATAAGGCTTAAAACGGTGATCTCCAATATCATTTGCAAAAGATTCTTCAAGATGTCTGACTTTATCATAGGGCTGTGGTGGCCGATTATTATAGCCGGGGAAGTCTCTGGGAAGTTCATAGAGATCATACATCGTTGTCACGGCTACTGCATCTCGATCATTTAGAAGTCTCAGCAAATCACGTTTTATCTTGCCATAATTGGTCATTCCGCCTTTGAAGTTAGGCCCATCTTTTATGACTTTTGTTGTGATCAACGTCGGAATAAGATAGATATCTAGTAGTTCAAAATAATTGTTCAGAACATCTCGAATGAAAGTTTCTTCGGTTTGGCCTTCAACAGAGATAAGTACTCTTTTCATACTCCCTGCGGACGTCCTCCAAAGGCATTTTTCTCCCAAAGATCGCCTAAGCCATATTCATCTAACCAATTTTCTAAATTAGCCGTATCAAGCCGTTGAAAGGAAGAGGTAGATCCTTCCCGATCAACTACAATAATATCTTCAGGTAGAAATTGATTGACAAGTGGGACGGATTGGGTCGATACAATTACTTGAGTGCGTGTTGCTGCTTTCCGAAGTAACGATGCCAAAAGGACAATTGCATAAGGATGTAAACCCAATTCCGGCTCATCAATTAAAATAGTTGCCGGTAAATCAGGTTGCAACAATAAAGTAGCCAGACAGATAAAACGCAATGTGCCATCAGATAAGTAGTTTGCAGAAAAATAACTGTCAGACCCTTTCTCAATCCATTCTAATCGGATTTTTTGGAGATTAAGTGGGTCGGGACGCAATGAGAAATTATCAAAAAAAGGTGCTACTTGCCGAATTGCTGCTACAATACGTCTATAAGATTGAGGTTCAGTCTCTTGAAGTCGATAGAGAAATGCAGCCAGGTTTCCAGCATCAGGGCGTAACGAAATATTATCATTCAGATCACCGGTTTGTTTTACTTTTGCAGACGAGCTTGTATCATGAAAATGGTAAACACGCCAGCTTTTCATTGATTGAATTACATATCTAGCGATACGGGTGGTCGGTTTTCCATAATCATCAAAAAGTTTTGTCTCTTTATATCCTCCCCCCAATGATTGAATATATGGAGATTGATAACGAGATTTGTCTTGGAATGTTACATCTTCTTCTTCAAATATAAGCGTATCACCAGCTGCTGGTACAAGAATACAATTATAACCATTGGCCCCAAAAGTTAGTTTTATCTCTATTCGTTCCGTGTTTTGTTGTCCAAAATGTAAAAAGGTGTCTGCTCCGCCCTGTCGTGCTATGTATACAGCCAAATTACTATCCATAATGTTGCGTAACAAGGTAAAGAGAGAAATGAAATTAGTTTTACCAGCGCCATTAGCACCAATAAGTACATTTAATGGTCGTAAGCTCAAATCAACGTTATTTATAGATTTGTAGCCGGTCAAATGAATGTGGTTGAGAGGATTTTTTTGACTCATAGTCTGATTACCCAATAAAAGCCATAATACTTGACCATTAAACAATTTGCAATATTTTGATGAGAATGAGATATAGGTGAAAGATATAAATCAAATTCCTACAGCAATGAGGTGAGATTATTGCCAGATGTAGTATGAGAAAAAATCAGAAGCATAGTCACTAATCAAGTGGGTCTTAATGAGGTATCTTCACCCCAAAACAGATCTTCGTCCGGTAGCGGACTATCAAAATCGTCGCTTACTTCCATCAGACCTTCAAAAAGGCCGAGAATACGAGGTTCATGAGGTAAGCGGCCTTGTTGCACCAACGACTTGGTCTTTTCATAAGCCTGCTGTTGCTCCGGCGTAAAGCGAGATATATCCAAGGTCAAAAGGTGCTCAACAGCATCGATCACGGTCTCCTGCTCTTCAGATTTGCTTGATAATTCGGAAGTTGTTGGTTGAGCAGGTAAGATAATTACTTCAACCTGATCAGTTGTAGGGAACTCTTCCGGCAAATGAATCGTAATCTTTATAGTACGATTTTTAACGTGTTTGATTTGGCGGATAGCTTGCAATGCAATCTCCTAAGGTTGGACGCAATCGCTTTAACTGATTTTTATTATTATGCCTTTTCCTGATGGGCAAGGCAAATGATCGCAACCTTACCCTATAATGGACCCCAAAAATTGGA
>JAGRCC010000305.1 GCA_020433785.1 Anaerolineae bacterium | reverse complement strand
ATGCCTGCGGCGTGGCCGCCAGCGTTTACGCGGTTCATGACCCCTACTCCAACAGCTTTATGCCCGAACCGGTGTTCGCCAACATCGGCAAATTACTGCTCGCTACGCAGATTTACGATATGCACCGCCTCGCCCACGAAGTTTCGGGTGGACTAATTGTGGCGCTGCCAGGCCCCGATGAAGACCACAATCCGGCTACAGCCGCCACCCTGGCCGAGGTGCTGCGAGCCAACCCTGATATCCCCTACGACAAACGGATCGAGGTGGCTCGCTTCATTGAAGATTTGACGGCCTCGTACCAAGGCGGCTGGTATTCGCTTATCAGTTTGCACGGGGGCGGTTCTCCGGCGGCGATGAGGCAGGAAATTTGGCGCAACTACCCCGTCGGCGATAAGGTCGATTTGGTGGAGCGATTGTTAGATCGAGGCGTATTGGCGAACAACGACCGCCCGATTACGCGCAACAAACAACCGGGCCGGTGTTGTGCTGCGGGTTGTAGCCAACCGGGGCAAGCGATGATGATACCTCTATCGACATCGGGGCAGGGAACGCCTTGCGAATAAACTATCGAGCGCTACGGTTAGGGGTTGATCAGCCGGAGCGATTATTGCTTGATTAAAAACGCCCCGGCTACTAATAAAGCCAAGCCGATTATTCGCATCAAATTGATCTCTATCTTCGGTGCGCTAAATAAGCCAAAGTGATCGATGATCAAGGCCAGAAATAGCTGCCCCACCACCAAAGCGGTTAACGTTGATGTGGCCCCAATCCGAGGAATGAGAAAAATTGGCGCGGCTAAGATGGCCACCCCCAAGACCCCACCGAGGTAAAGATACCACTCCGCCCGGCCGGGTAGGTTGGTTAAATTGGCCGTATTAGGGAAGGCCAGGATTAGAATCACTAATATGGCCATACTCACCACCGTCAGCACCAAGACCGAGCCAAAATTACCGGTCTTCTTGCCCAATGCGGCGTTCAAGACACTTTGGATGGTGATCATTGAACCGGCGATAACGCCCAGCGTGAAAAGCGTAAAGAATTTCATCATCTTATCCTTTTTTGTTTGTTTGGTATCGGGGGTGCTGGTGGACCATGACGACGATGAATTACGGGTCGCCCGGTTGTGGGTGAGTCAGCCATAGACGCCCATCCGCCAGGCATCAGGCGGCCCTGACAGCCTGGCGAAAGCGGACGTACCCGATTTCTGCGGCGTTCTCTTGAATATGATATAGATCAGGAGTTACGCAGTTCAAAAGGTGACAGTCACTTCTTGCCGAAAATGAGCGCCCCTTTAGCCTAAACAAGTCGATTTATCGCGTCTAAGTGACTGTCACCTGGTTCGATACACCCAACTTCGTAACTCCTGTAGATTTTATTAGGTTCGATCGTGATGAATAGGAGTGACCTTCAAACTGCGGTTTTTCATACTTCCGGTCCTTCTAATCGGTCTACGATACCTTTCTTCTCGACTGTAAAGACTTGGCTAAAATCATTTTCCCCAGTAATTCGGTTCTAGGAAGGGAGAGGCTCGGTTGCATAGCCGCCGCAGCACGGGCTATCGCCAGGTTCAGAAACTCGATTTCCGTTGGCCTGCCGTTTCTGATATCTTGCAGGGTCGATATAAGCTGGCCGTCGGATCCCTGGCTGATGAGCATGATTTGGGCCATTAACTCGCTTTCGCTTAACTCGATATTGAGCCTGTCCGTTAGCATGACACACTCTCTGACAATCTCTCGGGCCAGGTTGGCCGTTGCTTCATCCCGAGCAAATATCCCATTGTCTACATCAAGCAGGGGGCAGATCGAATTGAAAACGGCGTTTATAATGGCCTTCTTCCATATTTCTCTTTGGATATTCGTTTCTGATCGAAAAGGAAAGGCGTCGGTGGTCAACGATTCAACGCACGGCATTAGCCCATCGGCGCTGCCGTTGACGACGCCGATAGGTGAAGCGGTGACCGGTCGAAAACTAAAATCATAGGCTGCTGTCGCCTGAGCGGTTACATAAAGAATACAGCGATAGATGGGGGCAAACTGGGCTTCGACAAACGGCTTCTCAACCCCAACCCCATTTTGCAAGATGACGACCGGCCCTGAGGCGGCTTTATCTTTAAGCGCCTGGGCAATCGCTGGGTTGGCGTGAGCTTTGGTGGCGATAACTATCGCGCCGTCGAGATGCGTTAGCTGAGACAGCGAAACGGTCTCAACAGGGGCGCTAATGCGGTCCGCCCCGTTGTGGATGGTCACCGTGATGGTGCTCGGCGGTACATCCTGTCGGCTGGTGCGAACGGCAACCACCTTCCGGCCCGCATTGACCAGGTACGCCGCCAACGGAAAACCGATAGCTCCGGAACCGAGGATATAAATAGGTTTCTGTGGATCCATATTCACCTCTTACAAAAATAGTCCGAGTCCTTGTAGCCCAGCAAAAACGCAATCTCGTTCAATTCGAGCGACGACCCTGTCAAATATTATCGAGCCATCTCGCGGCGAAGGTTGCGTTCATCCGGCCGACGAATTCATCGTAATCGGTCAGCAAGGCATCGAGCGCCAAGTCGCCGACCGACCGCGCGCCGAAGTTGGTGCTGCTCACGCCGCCGTGAGGTTCAATAAGTTTAACCAAGATGTTTTGGGAGGCAAGTTCGTAGGCTCGCGCTTCTGAGAACCCTTCCAGCGTGAACTTGCTGGCACAATAGAGCGACATCAGGGGCAAGGTAAAGATACCCGCCCCCGAACTGACGTTAACGATAACGCCCCCTTATTAGCCCGGAAATGCGGCAGCAGCACGCGAGTAACCTCCATAACCCCAAAGACTTTGACCGCAAAATTGTTCCGACTTTTGAGCAGACTTGTAGCGCAAATTGGCGATTTACGCTACAAAATCGGATATCTGCCTAAGTCCTGTATAATAACCCTATGGTTACTCATGAAAACCTCAATTATCTTTTTGATGATAGACCCCACGTTTTAAAGCCATCCCTTACCCGCTGGATGAACGACTTGCCTCGTTTCGCCGACTTTGTGGCAACGCATCGCGACAAGATCCGTAAGAAAATCAAGGGCATCCACGAGGCCGACGGGTTCCAGGACCTGCGAGCTGAGTTGGAAACGGCCTATCGGCTGCTCCAGGAAAAGCGCTTTGACCTGGCTTATGAACCCTACGGCCAAGGGACGGGACGAGGCCCTGATTTTGCGGTGACCTTCAGAACCCGGATCACCTTTAATGTTGAGGTCACCCGCATGCGGCTCACCATGGGGGAAGGGAATGAAGGTCCGCCGCCATTCAACCCGCCGTATGAGAGCCGGCGAATGGCCGAAATTGTCAGCAGCAAACTCAGGCAGATGTTACCCAGTATGATGAATCTCTTGGTGGTTGTGGCTGATGATCAGGCGATGTGCGAGCTTGATGTGAGCCGAGTGATGAACCGGCTAAAGCAGCGGGCCGAACAAAAAGAGCCGGAACTATTCCAGCGGCATCGCTTTCGAGACCCAGCCGATTTCTTCAAATACTATTATCGCCTCAGCGGTGTTTGGCTCAAAAGTCCGGACCGGCCAGATACCGGCCAATGTCCTATTTTATGGCTCAACAACCAAACCAAACATCCCTTGCCGGCCCCTATTTGTACTATCCTTCAGAGGTGATTTATGGAGATGTCTAACTCTGCTTATTTTTCACTCAAGGCCAACTTAACGGCAAAGGCAGCCAATATTACGGCAAAGGCTTGTTGCACTCGTTTCACCACTTTAGATGAATTGAACAAATAGCTGCTAATTCCGCTGGCCAATATGCCATACAGGGCAAATATGATAAAGGTCAGCCCCATAAACACCAGGCTGAGGCTAATCATTTCCAGGGTCGGCGATGATGAATTTTTAGAAATGAACAGCGGCAAAAAAGCAAAGAAGAAGAGGGTCAATTTAGGGTTGAGTAAATTGATGGCAATCGCTTTTAGGGCGATTTGGATGGCGCTCGTTTCGGTGCGTTTTTGACCCATGGCTAAGGTTCCCGCTTCACGCCACATCTGCCAGGCCAGGTAAAGCAAATACACCGACCCGGCTATTTTCAAGACCGCAAAGATCTGAGCGCTCATATTCAGTAGGGCCGATAACCCCAAAACGCTGGCCAAAATATGAGGCACAATCCCCAACGTACAGCCCACAGCCGCAGCCAGGCTGGCTCGCCATTTGAGCGTAAGCCCGGTATTGATGGTGTAAACCACGCCTGTTCCGGGAATAAGCACCACCACCAGCGAGGTCAGCAGAAATTCCGGATTAAACATATTTTTGTCTCCGTACAGTGAATTACCTATTTTTGACGTCGTTGCTCTTTAATGTCGGGGTAGGTTTATCAGGCAGGTGTAATATTAAAGCCGGAATACAACAAATTGTCTGGATCGTAAGCGGTTTTTAGCGCCACTAACCGACGATACGCTTCCGGCGAAAATCCATTTTGCACCTGTTGTTGCGACTCTTCACCTTCCAAAAAGTTCATAAATACCCCACCGGTAAGACAACTCTCCAATTGCGATTTAATGCGGGTGGTGTATTGGGCCAATTGACTGCCTATCTCCGGCGTGGGCGCTATGCCCAGCATCTGCAAGTGCAAAGATGCATCCCGATTACCAAACGCGCCAACCGTGGCATCTATTTTGGCTACTGCGCCTCCCACATGACGTACCTCGGTGAATACCAACGGTTTAGGGCCAGGACCAGCCGGTACGGTATGTTGAATAAGGCAATCAATGGCATCATCGTCCAACTCCCGCAGCCAGGCGCCCGTAGTCAGTGCGGGCATGGGGGCTTCCGGGTCTTGACTAATAGTGGCAACCTGGCTAAATGGTATCGTCTTAAAATCGTCGAGAAACGGTTGTTGCCAATTACGCCACGGTTGTACTAAAGCTTCCCCCGCTTCAACTGGGCCGCAATAACAGCCACGCACCATGACCACCGATTTGCCCCGCAAGGGTTCAGGTAATTCGGGCAATGGCGGAAGGTTTATCAACACCACGGATGAGGTTAGCTCATCGGGCGCGGTTGCAATCCAATCTCGGTAGCGCCGCATCACCGCCTGAGCCATCTCGACGGGATAAATAAGATTGCCGCCATAAACGGTTGAGACCGGATAGAGCTTGATTTCCATACCGGTAACAATCCCCAGACTGCCACCGCCTCCGCGCAATCCCCAAAAAAGATCGGTGTTTTCAGTTTGGCTGGCGCGTATTAAGCGCCCATCGGCGGTGATCACCTCAAAAAAGATCACGCTATCGGTTGCAAGCCCATACTTGCGAACCAACCAACCGATCCCACCACCGAGCGTATACCCCATCACGCCTACCTGCGGCGACGACCCCAGCAAAGGCGTCAGCCCCACCTCTTGGGCCGGACTCAACACGTCGCCCCAACGAGCGCCAGCGTCTATCCAGGCAGTTTGTGCGTCGGCGTTTATCCGTACCTGCTTCATATTAGACATAAGGATCAGCAGCGTATTATCAGCCGGGCGAACCACCCCGTGCCCCGTTGACTGAACACTAATTTTCAACCCATGACGCGCCGCAAATTCGACCGCTTTTACCACATCCTTGGCCGTGGCAACCAATACAATCAAGGCCGGATGCTGGTCTACGATTAAATTCCAGGCACGCCGCGCCTCATCGTATCGAGGATTATCCCGTGTAATCACCGTCCCTTGAATTTGTGATTGCAGGTCGGCTAGCTCTGCTCCTTCTAACATATTGTAATTAGTCGACATCCTAGCTCCTTATCAAAATTCTATTTACTCTGTAAATTGATACAAACCCATCAAGGCTTACGCAGTTCCAAAGGTGACAGTCACTTAAACACGCTAAATCGACCTTTTTGAAGACTTAGATGATGATTTATTAACAATAAGTGACTGTCACCTGGGTTTTTGCGTAAGTGCTATCCATGCTAGCGTACGCCGCCTCGACTTGATCTAAACCAGGTATTGCTCATATTCGGCTATCCTGGCCAGAAGCCTTGCGCCTAAATATGCACTGGCGCTGTGAAGCGCGGTGTGTATCTTTATCGCCTCGTCTCGATACCAATATGAGTTACGCAGTTCAAAAGGTGACAGTCACTTAGACGCGATAAATCGACCTGTTTGGGCTAAACGGACGTTCATTTTCGGCCAAAAGTGACTGTCACCTGGTTCGCAACACCCAACTGCGTAAGTCATAACCAAGCCATCTTTTCTTTCGTCCAATAATGGGGCGGCGGCGCTAAGTTGGTCAGTGCCGGGCACCGTCTGCCCCTGATGCGCTTGCGCGGCGAATCGATAGGCTTTAATATATTCGCTTTGTTGCCAATTGTTCTGCATCTTTACCCTCCGGTTGTAAGTTTATTATCACATAAACCGAAAGCATGATCAATAGGCGGTAGGGGGTTGGGATTAGGGGTTAGGGGGCACTGTTAAGGAATGAAGAGAGGATTCGGTAATTCCTGGTCTGTCGCCAGCCGGCCTATCGCCACCGAATGAATTCGGTCGCTGCTAAAGAAAACGGGTTGAAACAGGTTATTGGGTTCTCCCTTAACGTGTTTTCAACACGTTTCTTT
>JAGRCC010000304.1 GCA_020433785.1 Anaerolineae bacterium | reverse complement strand
GGTTTATCTATCCCTTGCTGGGTACGATGCGCACGATGCCTGGTTTGGCTTCCAATTCCGCCTTTACTAAGGTCGATCTTGATTTAGACACCGGCAAAGTGGTCGGCTTGTTCTAAAGTCGTTAACCTAAACTGCATCTAAATCGGCTTATTTGCCGTAAACAAAAAGTGGGGCGGATAGAAGTGTCCGCCCCACTTTTGTTTTTTATAAATGGAGATCTTTGTAGGACAAACTTAAGTTTGTCCTACACCACCCTCAATTAAACTCCTAAAACCATTCCCAGTAGACCGAAACCGTTATCGAGCGCCACAATCAACCCGGCGAAGACAATGGACACCATCGACATCAACTTGATCAAAATGTTGAGCGAGGGACCGGTCGTGTCTTTGAAGGGGTCGCCGACGGTATCGCCAACCACAGTCGCTTTATGAGCGGTGGAACCTTTACCCCCATAAGCCCCTTTTTCGATGTGTTTTTTAGCGTTATCCCAGGCGCCGCCGGAGTTAGCCATCATAACGGCCATCACGAAGCCGGTGGTCAACCCGCCGGCTAGCAAGCCCAAGACTCCGGCCACACCAAAAATAAGACCGATAGCTACCGGCACGGCAATAGCCAGAATAGAAGGCGCTACCATCTCGCGTTGGGCGCCGGCGGTACTGATGGCGACACACAAGGCATAGTCCGGCTTTTCTTCGCCTCTGAGGATACCCGGTTTTTCTCTGAACTGGCGCCGAACTTCCTCCACCATCGCCCCGGCCGCCCGGCCGACTGCGTCCATGGTCATCGCTGAGAAGAAGAAGACCGTTACCGCACCGGCGAAGATGCCAATGAGTACGGCCGGATTGAGTAGAGATACATCGTAAAAGTCAGCAAACTGCCGGATAGTGATCTCTTGGATGGGGATCGATTGGTTGGCAATTTCTAAAGCCGTTTCGCCTTTCAACAACAAGCTGGCTCGAATTTGTTCGATATAGGAAGCTAGCAGCGCCAAAGCAGTCAACGCGGCTGAACCGATGGCAAACCCTTTACCGGTAGCAGCCGTGGTATTGCCTACGGCGTCTAACTCATCGGTGCGCTCGCGGACTTCAGGCGGAAGATGCGACATTTCGGCATTGCCGCCGGCGTTGTCAGCGATGGGGCCATAGGCGTCGGTGGCCAGGGTTAGACCTAAGGTTGACAGCATACTGGTCGCGGCTAAAGCGACCCCGTAGAGACCAAGAAGGCTGTTTTGCAACCCGCCGGTGGCGTAGTAGCTCAAGGCAATCCCGATCACAACCGCCACCACTGGAATACCGGTTGAGCGCATCCCAACGGCCAACCCGCTGATAATGACGGTAGCCGGGCCGGTTTCGCCCTGTTTGGAAATACTCTTGGTCGGCTCATATTCATCAGAGGTGTAATATTCGGTGGCTCGACCGATGACCTCGCCCACGACCAGACCGGTAATAATCGCAATCAGGAAAACCCAAGGTAATTGTAGAATATAAATAAGCGGTACAGCCGCTATCGCAATCAGAACTGAACTAATGGTAATACTTCTGATTAAAGCGCCCATAATTTCGCCCATCGACGCATCTTCCTTGGTCCGCACCATATAGATGCCGATGATCGACAGGATTACCCCCATACCGGCAATAGCCATCGGCGCGGCCAGAAAACGCACTTGCATTTCTAAAATGCTGATCCCTTCGGGCACAGTCACTCCAAGCCCAACGGCTACGGCCCCAACACCCAACGCCGAGGCGGCTCTGATTGAGCCGACATAAGACTCGTACAGGTCAGCCCCCATACCGGCCACGTCACCAACGTTGTCACCCACGTTATCGGCAATGGTTGCCGGGTTTCGCGGATCGTCTTCCGGAATGCCGGCCTCAACTTTACCCACCAGGTCGGCCCCCACATCGGCTGCTTTGGTGTAAATACCGCCACCTACACGGGCGAACAGCGCCTGAGTGGAAGCGCCCATTGCCGCGCTGAGCATGATAACGGTAATTTCAGATAAACTGACAGATGTAAAGAAGTAAAGGAAGAGAAACCATAAACTGCTATCCAATAGCGCAAAACCTACCACCGACAACCCCATCACCGCGCCGGCTCTAAAGGCCACCTGCAAGCCATCATTCAGGCTCTCTTGGGCCGCATGGGCGGTTCTGGCTGAAGCATTGGTGGCCGCCTTCATACCGATGAATCCACAAATTGCCGAGAAAACCCCCCCTGTAATGAAGGCAAACGGCACAATGAAGCTTTGCAGGCCGGCAAAGCTCATAATCAGTAAGATGACAAATAGGATAACAAAAACGACACCCACAATTCGGTATTGGCGGCTCAGGTAGGCCATGGCCCCTTCACGAACGGCCTGAGCGATTTCGATCATGATTTGGGTGCCTTCGCTCCGTTTCATAACCGACTGATAAAGCAGATAAGCTACAAGTAGAGCCACAAACGATCCAACCGGTGTTAACCACCAAATCCATGGCAGTGGTTCGCGAGCTTCTTGAGCTA
>JAGRCC010000303.1 GCA_020433785.1 Anaerolineae bacterium | reverse complement strand
GATCATACCGTCCGATGCGTTCGACTATACGATTGAGTGGTCGATCACACGGTTCGATGCGTTTGACCATACGATCGAGTCGTCGATCATATGGTTCGACCCATTCGACCATCTGATCGCGAACGTGATTGAACCGTCCGCCACCTCCGACCATCCAATCACGTTCGTGAGTAGAACCCTCCGACGCCTCCGGCCATCCAATCACGTTTGCGATCAAACCGTCCGTCGCCTCCAACTGTCGGATTCAATCGTCGATCTGAAACCGCCTTAGACTCAATAAACTCGATGAACTTCATTATGGATTGGAAAACAAATAACTTCGGCATGTCATTTCGAGCGATAAGCGAGAAATCCCTACAGAGTCGCTTTACCAACAATCGCCTCAGGGATTTCTCCGCCTGCGGCTACGAAATGACAGGTCTTGAAAAGCGGAAGTTATTTTATTCCCATTCCTATGTGAGCGCCGCTTCAAGCCCAAGCGCCGCTTCCTCGCGAATTAGTTCGGAAATGTCTTCTTGATAGGCTTGAAAGCCGGCTGTAGTTTTGATCTTATACGTCCGCTGCATCGGCAGATCGATCTTGAACTCTTCCCGGACCGTGCCGGGGTGGGTGGTCAGTACATAGACCCGCTGCGACAAAAACACGGCTTCGGCCACGTCGTGGGTGATCATCATAATGCTGGTGCCGGTGCGCTGCCACACTTTGAGCAAAAACTGCTGCATCGACTCCTTGGTCTGCACATCGAGCGCCCCGAACGGCTCATCCATCAGCAGAATTTTTGGCTCGCAGACCAGGGCGCGGGCAATGGCCACCCGCTGCTTCATCCCGCCCGACAGCTCTTTCGGATAAGCCGCCGCGAACTTGGTCAGGCCGACCACGTTGAGATATTCGGCCACGCGCTCGGCTCGCTCGGCTTTGGAGAAACCCTGCAAGCGCAGGCCAAACGCGACGTTCTTCTTGACGGTCATCCAGGGGTAGAGGGTGTAATGTTGAAAGACCATGCCCCGATCCGGCCCCGGCCCGATAACCGGCGCGCCATCGACCTCGATCACCCCGGCCGTCGGAAAATCCAGCCCGGCCACCAGCCGCAACAGCGTCGATTTACCGGAGCCGGACGCGCCGACCACGCAGACCAACTCGCCCGTTTCCACGTGCAGGTTGATATCTTTTAAGGCCAACAGCGTGCCTTTCTTGGTGGGGAAGGCTTTGCTTACGTTTTGGAGTTCTAGGTGCATTGTTTACCTTCGCAATTCCGTTGCCGGAGATAGGGGTAAGGGGTAGGGAGTAGGGATTAAGGGAAATACACTCAGGGCTTACGCAAAAAACCAGGTGACAGTCACTTATTATCGATAAATCAGCATTTGGAATGGCTCAAACAGGGCGATTTAGCGTACTCAAGTGACTGTCACCTTTGAAACTGTGTAAGTTCCAAAACCATCCATCGGATACGACAGCCGTAAGAACTTTCCCCTACTACCTACTACCTACCCCCTACCCCCAATTTAGACATAGCTATCACCAACAAGTTGAACAACTTAATCAAACGACCACCGGCACGTTGTCCGCAGCAGCCAGCGGAAGAGCAGATCAATCGCAAAACCGATGACGCCTAACACGATCAGGTAGGCGAAAATCTGCTCGGTGTGCAGAAACTTCTGGGCCAGTAGAATGCGCTTGCCCAGCCCAACCTCGGCCGCCACCAGTTCGGCCACGATGACCAGGTTCCACGAGGCGGCCACGTTGATGCGAAAGGTGTCGATGATATTTGGCACCACGTGCGGGGTAATGACTTGCAGCAGGGTTTGCAGCCGGTTGCCGCCCAGGGTGTAGGTCGTCTCGATTAACTCTTTGGGAACAAACTTGACCGCGTCCATAATCATCAGCGTGTTGTAAAAGACGGTGCCGATGAAGATGAGGGTAACCTTGGGCGTCTCGTCGATGCCGAGATACAGGATCAACAGGGGGATGAAGGCCGGCGCGGGCATATAGCGGATGATGCCGATAATCGGCTCGAACAATGCCCGGATGCTGGCAAACGTGCCCATACCGATGCCCAACGGCACCGACACGACCGCCGCCGCCAAAAAGCCAACCGTCACTCGCCAGAAGCTGGCCTGGATATCTTTCGACAGCAGACCGTCCTCGGCCAGTTCAACCAAGGCCTGCCAGACTTCAGCCGGGGTGGGTAAAAAAACCGGCGCCACCACCCCGGCGTTGGCCAGCAGCCACCAGGCGGCGAACGGCAGCGCAATCGAAATCACCACCAGGATCCAGTACAACCCGCGGGGAATATCTTCACCGATCCGCCAGAAGACGGTCGGCTTCAGGCTGGGCCGTTCGCTTGATTTAGTTTCGGTTTTGGCCTCAAACAAAATGGGTGAGGCCGGTTTACTCTTTTGCTGACTCTGCATAGGCTTTGACAAATTGATCGTTGAAAATCGGGCTTAGGTCCGGCCCTTCCGGAATAAAGCCCACGCTAACCATAAAGTCCGTCATCTCGACGGCGGCAAAAGGCATATTGACCATGCTGTCGCCTTCGCTGAAGGCTTCCAGGTTGTCGTCGATAGTGAATATGCGCGTACCTTCGCGGAACAGTTCGAACTCTTCCAGACTAACGCCGGCCCGTTCGGCCAGCAGTTCATCGGCTCGTTCGGGATTCTCGGCTATAAAGGCTAAGATGTCGAACCAGGTGTTGACCAACGCTTGCACGTCATCCGGCCGTTCGTCGATGAGCTTTTGGCTAACCACCAGCAAATCGGGAATGGCGCCGGGGAAAGCCGCAGAGCTGAGCAGTTCGTGGCTGCCTTCACGCCCCAGCGCGGTCAGCCAGAACGGCGGAAACGCCCCCACGCCATCGACGCTGCCGGTGGCAAACGCGGCGGCGGCGGCTCCGGTTTCCAGATTGACAATCTCGATATCCTCCCGCGATAACTCGGCGTCTTCCAGGGCCAGCGTCAGCAGAAAGTCATCCACTACGCCTTCTTCCAGCGCCACCTTCTTGCCGACTAAATCTTGGATTGTCTGAATATCTTCGGTGACGATGATCTTATCATTCCCGGCCGAGTTGTCGTTGACCAGCACCACCACCTCACCGTTAACAGCGTCGGCGGCGAACGAGATGGTATCGTTCAGGGTCTGGGTGTTGCCGTCAAGCTGGCCGGCGGCAAAGGCTTCCATCGATTCCAGATAGCCGTCGAACCAAATCAGCTCGACATTGACGCCGTTGGCTTCGAACAGCCCTTCCTTCTCGGCGATGTACCACGGCCACCAGCCGGGCCAACTGCTGTAGCCCAGTTTAATCGGCGGGAG
>JAGRCC010000302.1 GCA_020433785.1 Anaerolineae bacterium | reverse complement strand
ACGAATAATACGTTGATCATACGTTTATCCTTATTTGTAGCGTTATTTAGATGAAGAAATGCAATGGTTTACATTTGAGCTAACTGGCGGCTAATCGCTTCGGCAATGGCTTCGGTGCCATTTTCAGCGGAGCCGTCGGGTCTGAGGATAATATCTTTTTTAATAAAAGCTCGTTCAATAGCCTGTTCAAGGTGAGCGGCGGCTTTAGGTTGGTTTAAATACTCAAGCATAAGCCGCACCGCCAAAATTGCCGAAAGCGGGTTGGCGACACCCTTGCCGGTTAACCCTGGAGCAGAACCGTGAATCGGTTCGAAGTAGGCATAATTGGCCCCAATGTTCGCCCCGGCGCAGACCCCCACTCCGCCAATGGTCGCGCCGCCTAAATCGCTGAGGATATCGCCAAACATATTTTCGGTGACCATCACATCAAAACGCTGGGGTTCCAAAACGATAGCCTGAGCTGCGGCATCCACATACAAAAAATCGGTTTCGATATCAGGATAATTTTGAGCAATCTCCTTGAAAATTTGGCGAAAAAAGGCAAACGATCGCAGCACATTGCTTTTATCAACACAGGCGACTCGCTTTTGGCCGTTTCGACGCCGCGCTTCTTCAAAGGCATAACGTATGATGCGTTCCGAACCGGCACGGGTAATCATTAACGTGTCGGTGGCAGCCTGCCCGCTGGTGGCGACCACGCCGTTGCCTCGGCTCGCGTAAAGTCCTTCGGTATTCTCCCTAACCATAACCCAATCGATGTCGCCGGGTTGGCGATTAGCCAAAGCCGTCGGGACATTGGGGTAGAGTTTAATCGGGCGAAGGTTAACATAAAGATCCAATCCGTTGCGAAAACGCCCTCCCAGCACTCCGGCTTCGGTGCCATCTGGCAGGCGTACATCCGGTAAGCCGGTCGGCCCTTTGAAAATAGCGTCGGACTGTTTGCACTTGGCTAAAGACTCCGGGGGGAGAGCATCGCCATATTTTTGATAAGCGCCAGCTCCGGCTTCAACTTGAGATAACTGAAAGGTTAAACCGCTGGTACTTGCCACCTGTTGTAAAATAACAGTGGCCGCCTCAATAATTTCAGGGCCAATGCCGTCGCCGGGAATTACAGCAATGGTATAGTGCGATTTTTCTAGAGCCATAATCATTTTAATCCAGTCAAAGTATGTTCAAATCAGTCTGAAGAATAATCGGATAAGGTAAAAATGACAAATACTAACAAAAATTCTACATTTGTCACAAAATTCACATTTTTTTCGACATAACTCAACGGAATTCATATATTGGATTTATGTAATTATATCTAATTGTGAGATAAACTATACCCAGTATTAATTTCAGTATCGAGCATTTATTTTAAGGATAGACCGATGCAAACAAAGGCGTCTATATTAGTTGTTGACGACGAACCAGATTTATTAGAGAATATTGTCTTGGCCTTAGATGCTGAGGGATATCAAGTATACTCTGCACCAGATGGCATACAAGCGTTAGTTAAACTCGAAGCTGAGGATATTGACTTGATCTTAGCCGACATTGCTATGCCGAATATGAATGGTTACCAATTATATCAAAAAGTTCGTGAAAATCCGGACTGGCTTTTTGTTCCGTTTATATTCTTAACGGCCCGGGGCCTCAGTACGGATATCGATTATGGTAGAGAATTAGGGGTTGACGATTATATCATCAAACCTGTACGCGTAATGGAATTATTTTCAGCCGTAAAAGGCAAGCTGCGTCGCGCTAGAGAATTGAAAGAGACCCTACGGAATCAAATTAGTTCACCTGATGAAGAGCTAGAATTTATCAATATCGGTAATTTACAGCTCGATTTAAATCAACACAAAGTATGGTTTGATGCTCAAGAAATCAAATTATCCGCCAAAGAATTTCTTTTATTGGAATGTCTGACCAAAAATCCCGGTTCGGTTCTGTCTCCGCAGGAATTAGTCAAGAGGACTCACGATTTGGCCACTAACACGACTGAAGCCAGCACCTTGTTGGGGCCACTACTCCATTCCCTCAGACGAAAACTGGGCTTTGACATTGGCGATACAGGCTTTATTGAGAATGTTCGAGGTGTTGGTTATCGTCTCTTGGTACCAAACAATTAAACTATTCCAACTATCACTTAGCCATAAGTTTTTTCTTTGTTCAAAGTACCTCCTGATTAATCAGGAGGTACTTTGATTTTTGTCCTCTCTCAGAAATTTAAATCTTCCCCCATATCCAATGGTAAGTCCATCTCACAAATTGATTCTATTCTAACTTGAGCATCCTCGTTGCGATGAATAACGTGATATGATATACTTAAATAGACTAAGCCGATCAGGGCACCAGATATTTCTAATTCTTTCGCCATTATTTTCACTTACGACTAGAAAAGGAGTTAGCCATGCAGTCACCAACCTCTATTCTGGTGGTTGATGATGAACCAGATTTGCTAGAAAATATTAGTCTTCCCCTAGAAATTGAAGGATTTCAGGTTTATACTGCACCTGATGGCCTTCAAGCTCTCCAGGTTCTGACAGTACACCCCGTAAATCTCATTTTAGCTGATATTGCTATGCCCAATATGAATGGCTATCAGCTATACGAAAAGGTACGCGAAAATCCAAAGTGGGTCACCATTCCTTTCATCTTCCTAAGCGCTCGAACGATGGACACTGATATTCACTATGGAAAAGAGTTGGGAGTAGATGATTATCTAACCAAACCGATTCGTGGCCCCGATCTTCTAGCCGCAGTGCGGGGAAAACTCCGCCGTGCTGAACAAATTGTTACCACATTCAATCAGTATAATTTTTCTAAAGTTAAGGTCAAAAAAGAAATACGCGTTGGTCCGCTACATATTGATAGTGATCAACATCGGGTGTGGTTAGATGAAGACGAATTAAAATTATCAGCGCGAGAATTCGTTTTACTGGAAGAGTTAGCGAGAGCGCACGGAAGAGTTATGTCCCCCCAGGAGCTTATTGAACTTACGCATGAGTTCAAAGCGGATTATATTGAGGCCGGAAACTTATTAAGACCGCTGATTTTATCTTTAAGACGAAAGCTAGATATCGTCAGTGACCAAATCGGATACGTTGAAAATGTAAGAGGTGTTGGTTATCGATTAATTGTGCCCGATTAATGAATCAAAATTGCTGCTCCTAATTATTCAAACGTTAATTGTACACATTTCAACAAAAGCAACATAGACCTCACGTTGTAGTTTTGCTAATATACCCAAAAGCAGCCAATCATTGGGAATTTAGGAGCAGGTTGATGACAATTCGGCCATCTATTTTACTGGTTGATGATTATCCTGATATGTTATATAACCTTAGTTTGCCGTTAGAAATTGCCGGCTTTCAAACTCTAACTGCTAACAATGGCTTTGAGGCCATAGAAATACTGAACACACATACGATTGATCTGATTGTATCGGATATTGTCATGCCGGATATGGATGGGTACGAACTGTATCACCAAGTTCGAAAAAATTCGGTGTGGATCAATATCCCTTTCCTATTCTTAACAGGCTGTTTATTAGACAGCGAAATTCGCTACGGAAAAGAATTAGGGGTTGATGATTATCTAATCAAACCAATTAAGACCGACCACTTACTTTCTGTTGTCCGGGGGAAGTTAAAGCGACAGCAACAACTTATGAATAAGTATAAAACATCTGACATAAGCTAACTACCAACCCCAAGTGCCCAGCTCGCCCTTAAATGGGCCAACAATGTTGCTAGTGATCCATCCCCCGTAAAAATCACCCGGTTGCGCTTTGACTGGCTCATCACCTACGTAGCAAGCATCCATCAAACTTGGGTAAAATGCTACATAATTTTTAATTGAACTATACTCCGGTGGTGGAGTAGGATAAAACCAAGCCGCATTTGCGGTTTTTTTGTTAGTCATTTTGATGGTGTAATAGTGCGCTCGGCCTTTCCATTCACATACAGTAGATCGATTAGTAGGCGTTAAATACACCATTTGAATATCTTCCGGCGGAATATAATAGACCGGAGGGTGGCTGGTTTCCAGTACACGCCTGGCTTGTTGGGTATCGGCCAAAGTTACGCCATTAAACACAACCCGAATTCGCCGGACAATAGGCTCTACACGGGGCGGACGGGGATAATCCCATACCGACTCCTGTCCAGGGCCCGGTTGGATATAGTTCGGTTTCATGGTAAAATTAGTTCCTTTTTGCTCAATGATGCACGATTTTTTACGAATTGCTGCCCGTTGCTACAGCTAATTCTCTGGCTTGCTCAGGCCAGGTCGTAGGGTCGGCTAAATCAGTCCAATCAACTGTGTCTAGCAACGTTTGAATGTCGTGCGGCTTCATAGCGGCGATCTGAGGGAAGGTGGTAATGCCATGGTCATTGAGCAGTATCTCAATTTTAGGACCAATGCCTTTAATGCGTTTAAGATTATCGGGACGGACAGAGGGAGTAGCAGTAACCGCTTCAGAGGGCACAATTAGAGTCGATTCAACTGGCTTTGTGACCAGAGCAGGCGCCGGAACGAACGATTGAGGAACCGGCTCTGGGTTAGGCGGCGATAGTCTGGCCTCCGGTCGTTCTAAACTCACTTCTTCATCTTCGCGCAGAGTTACGATAATAGCAACAATTATCACTAAACCAACCAACATGCCCCATACCCACCCGGGTATTCGGCCAAGTCGATTTTTCGGCTGCGTCTCAGAAATCAAATTAAACCATACGGCTTTCTTTAAGTTGAGTAGTGACCGCTTCATTACAGGTCCTTTCAAAAAATTGAGAGAGCACAACCGGAGCTAGGTCCGCTTGTACTCTCTATTTAGTTTAGGTCACCTCGTTCGTTAGAGAGATGAGTCGGACTTGAGATCAATATCATTACGTGACCGCAGCGATTCAACCCAACTTTCCACTTCTCGCCCGGCAATCTCCCGAGCACCCAAACCAAAGGCTAATGCCGCTGCCACGGCTATCGCGCCTAACGTCAGGCCAAAAGCTAGATTGACAATATCATCAGCGATACCCATCTGCCGCAGCGCCATCGCAGCCGTAAGCACAATGATAGCTACCCGAGCTAGTTGCGACAACAGATTAGCATTCGATCCGGCCATGCTCAAGATTACACTCCGAGCCAAGTTAGCCAGGAAAAGACCAATTCCAAAGATAATGATGGCCAAAATAACTTGTCCGGCAAATACTAGAAAGTCGGAAACCAGTACCGCCAAGAACTCGAACCCAAGAATGTTGGCAGCTTCGATGGTAGCAAACAGCATGATGCCGATTAACACCAAATACCCCACAATTTCCGACGGTGTCCGCTGGCCTTCAGTCGACGACTGGCCTAAGCCAATCAAGGTTAAAACGCGGTTAAATCCAACACTAGTTAGTAATGTTGTGACCAATCCGGATACCAGACGGCCAATGAAGTACGCCAGCACCAGGATAATCATCGCGCCAAAAATATTGGGTATGGCATCGAGCAGCGTATTTAGCATGTTTGTCGCGGGAACTGAGATAGCTGCAATATCCAGGGCATCAAGGGCGGAGATAATCACCGGAATGAGAATAAGCACGTATACAATCGTGCCAATAACTACCGACAAGCTCTGTTGTCCAAAGGCGGCGGTTAAACCCAGACGAGCGCCCAAGCCATCCGCCCCTACGGCGATCAGCAAATTAGTCACGATTTGACGAATGATTCGCGCTACAAACCAGCCAATGAGTAAAATGATAACCGCACCAAGGACGTTCGGTAAAAAGCTGAGCAGCTCATTCATCATGCTTTGTATGGGAGCCAGTAGACCGTTCATATTTAAGGCGCCCAAAATAGCCGGGAGGAAAAGCAAAAGAACAAACCAATAGATAATTGTCGCCAGCGACTCGCTCATCGGCACCTGACGACCTTCTTCAAGACCCGCTTCGCGAGTCAGCGTATCATCTATGCTCGTTGCACCCAAAGCCTTAGACACGATAAAATGCAGCAATGTGGCCAAAACCCAGGCCAAAAAAGCCAAACCGGCCGCCGCCAGCAAATTGGGAATAAACGCAAACACTTCATTTAACAGGCTGTTCAATGGCCCGGTAACAGCCGTAAGCTGCAACGCCTGAAACACCGCCACAATGACAAAGAGCATAATGATCCAGAAAACAATTCGGGTCAGTAACTCTTCAATCCCAAATCCTTCTTTGGCCCCCATGCGCTGCGCCAATTGATTATCAATCGACAAGCGCTCCAGTAGCTTTCGAATACCGGCAGAGATCAACAACGCCAAAATCCAGCCACCTACCAAAATCAGGGCGGCTCCACCGAAATTCAAGGCATAGGCACCAAAGCTTGCCAGGAACTGATCTAAGAACGGTCCCATAAGATTATTCCTCCTTATTTGTTTATAATAGTAAAGTGTGAATAGGGTGAGGTTGCAAAATTTCCCAAAAAAGTCGGCCAAAACAAAAAGCATTTTATGCAATTTTCCCAGATAATGGCCAAACTCCTAATTCAGTAGAGTTTGGCCATTAACGAGAGTACTAAATTTAGTCAAACAACCCTTTAGCCATACTGGCAATACCACCAGTCGCGCCTTCTCCGCCGATGGCCGCATCAACCTGCGCTGCGACCGGCGCCGGCAGTTTGTCTTTAAGATGGCTAATAACGGTTTCGACAGCCACTTTTGACATTTCCTCCGATAGACCGGTTTTCACCGAAACCAGTTTTACCAATTCATCCATGATATATTTCTCCTTTTTTGAAAGATAAACAAGTGAATTTTTGAACCACCTTGAAATCACTATCCCAACAAAAAAACATAAATTGGCTTTCACAACATTGGGAAGGGAATTTAATGGGGTTTTAGAAAAAACAATGTAGCAGTGAGAAAAATAGAATTAATCATCTGAGACATAACACTTAAGCCGCGTGTCGACAAATAGAATGGATTTTTAACATGGCCGGTTTTGGGACGAGAAATGGCGGAGTAGTTATAACATCTGGCGATGTTTTGGGAACAGATCTGATTCGAGTCGGTTTTCATTGGCACACTTTCTCCAAAATGACCAATGGGACTAACTGACCTAACTTTCAGTTCTGTATTTTAACACCAATCAGAAATTTGACCAATCACTGCTCTGTCAACGGCAACCAAAATTTTAGAGCCAAGACCGGCATTGACACCGTATCTTAACTCTCATATAATGATTTTTCCACTAACACCCCACATTTAAGGCAAAGGAAAAAACTTATGGCCCACATTCAAATAAAATCCGCTATTCCCGGCCCTAAAAGTCAGGAACTTTTGGCCCGACGAGCAGCCGCCGTAAGCGCGGCGCTTTACCAGTCGGTGCCGATTGCCGTAGCGCGGGCATCCGGCTCATTAGTAGAGGATGTTGACGGCAACATTTTGCTCGATTTGGTCGGAGGGATCGGTGCCCTGGCGGTTGGACATACACCACCCCAAGTGGTTGAAGCCATAAAAACACAGGCCGAAAAATATCTGCATATTTGCGCCATCGTCGGTAACTACGAACCTTACGTGGCGGTTTGCGAGCAGCTTAATGCCATTACCCCGGGCGACTTTCCTAAAAAAAGTATTCTGGCCAACGGCGGCGCGGAAGCGGTGGAAAACGCCGTTAAGCTGGCCCGAACCTATACCGGCAAGAGCGCCGTGATTGCCTTCGAAGGCGCTTATCACGGCCGAAGCAACCTAACGATGGCGCTAACCAGCAAATACGCCCTCTTCAAGAAAGGCTTTGGCCCCTTCGCTCCGGAAATCTATCGTTTGCCGCTGCCTAACCTCTACCGAACCCCGGCCGGGATGAGTCCGGAGGCTTATCTCGACTGGTCGCTCTGGAATTTGGATAACGCCTTGATAGCGCACGTCGATCCCACCGCCATCGCGGCCATTATCATCGAGCCGATCATTGGCGAAGGTGGCTTCATTCCGATCCCCGCGCCTTTCTTGAAAAAAATCCGCGAGATTTGTGACCGGCACAACATCGTCATGATCGCCGATGAAATTCAGTGCGGCTTTGGCCGCAGCGGCAAACTGTTTGCCATCGAGTACAGCGGAGTCACACCCGATCTGATCATCACGGCCAAATCGCTGGCCGCCGGCACGCCGCTCAGCGCGGTCACAGGTCGGGCCGAAATTTTGGACGCACCTCATTTGGGCGGCGTCGGCAGCACCTACGGCGGCAATCCTGTGGCCTGTGTGGCGGCGCTGGAAGCGATCAAAATCATCAACCAGCCGGAATCGCTGGCCGGCGCTCGGCGCATAGAAGATCAAGTGCGGCACACCTTCGAACCGCTGCAAGCCGAACTGCCCGTTCTGGGCGACGTGCGTGGGCTTGGCGCTATGATGGCGCTGGAATTTGTCAAAGATCCCATCCAAAAAGAGCCTTGGCCCGATTTTGTTTTGAGCGTTATTCAAAAATGCGCTAGCCGGGGGGTGATGCTGCTGCGGGCCGGCCTCTACAGCAACTGCATCCGGCTGCTGCCGCCGATCGATATTCCCGAGGATCAACTGCAAGAGGGCCTTGATATTTTGGCGGCATCAATGGTTGAAACTTATGACACGATGAAACCGGAGCGATAACGTGGCTAAAACTTTTACTGTTGTCAACAGCACTCCGGCTATGGCCGACCAACTTGAAGCGGTTCAGCGGGCCAGCTTTCCCACTTTGGCCGAAGCGGAAATTATCACAGCCGGCCATTATCGTGCCCAGATCGAACGCTTTCCCGAAGGGCAGTTGGCGGTCGTTACCGAGGACGGCCAAGTGGTGGCCTGTTCCACCGATTTTCGCACCACAGTCGATTTCAATAATTTTCAACATCGCTTCATCGACGCCGTTGATCACAACTGGCTGGGCAACCACGATCCTAGCGGCGATTGGCTGTATGGCGCGGATATCGGTGTTTTGCCGGCGTACCGGCGGCACGGCATTGCCCGCATGCTTTATATGGCTCGCCGCGATCTGATCCGCCGCCTGAACTTGAAAGGACACGTAGCCGGCGGGCTGCTCAAAGGGTACGGCCAGTATAAAACCCAAATGCCGGTTGAAATGTATGTCGAAAAAGTTAAACGCGGCGAGTTATTCGATCCCACCGTTAGTGTCCAACTCAAAGTGGGCTGGGAAATATATGGTATCTTGTACGACTACGTCGACGAACCGTCCTGTGATAATAAAGCGGCCTTCATTGTGTGGCGAAATCCGGATTATCGTGAGTCGTAGGGCTTGAAATGAATCGGGTTGATCGATTAATGGGCTACCTGCTGCTCTTTCAGAGCCGGGGGTTGATGCGCGCTCAGGATTTTTCGCAGCAGTTCGAAATCAGCGAGCGCACCGTCTACCGGGATATCCAGGCGCTATGCGAAGTCGGCGTGCCGATTGTGGCCATCCCCGGTGAGGGGTACCGGCTGATGGAGGGCTACTACCTACCGCCGATCACCTTCACCGCTAATGAAGCCCGATCGCTTTATCTGGCGATGGCGATGCTGTCAGGCTGGACGAAAGACGGTTCGACTCGCTCCGCGGCTCAGACGGCCTTGGAAAAGGTGCGAGCGGTTTTGCCTTCAACCACATTGAAACAGGTTGAGGCGCTGGAGGCCATCATTCACTTTTACACCTTAGATAAAACCACGCTCGATTTCGATGACGAAAAGTTGTTAACCCTGCAAGAGGCCATCTATGAAAAACGAGTGGTTCACCTCTGTTATCATGCCCTCAACTCCAATGCCGTCACAGAACGCGACGTTGAACCGTTCGAGCTGGTTTTTTTCGACAAAGTGTGGATGTTATCGGCTTACTGCCGGCTACGACAGGATCAGCGCATGTTCCGGTTGGATCGCATCGATGATCTGAAAGTTCGGCGGGAAATATTTAAGCCGCGCCAGCCGGAACGTCATACAATGGAGCGAAGTCCCACCCGGATTGTTGTTCGATTTGATCAATCCGTGGTGCGCTGGGTCCGGGAGGATCAGCATTACAGTTTTACTAAAGAACAAGTGGCTGGCGCGATTAACGCTCATGATCGAATCATGATTTACCAACCACGCGAATTCCGACAGATTAAGGGCTGGCTGCTCAGTTGGGGCGATAAAATGGAAATCTTGGAGCCGCCGGAGTTTCGAGCGGAACTGGCCGAGACAGTCGCGCAAATGTTGAGCCGACATTCGCCAGCGATTACGTAGCGTAGCTAGTTCACCCTAGACCGGCAACACCCATAAAAGTACGCCTTCATCACGAAGCCAATACTCGAGTAAATTGTTAGCTCGCCAATCCATCTACCACGGCAAACCTATCGACGTGGTCAAAAACGCCATAAAAGGCGCGGCATTACGGCAGTAGTCGGCAAACTCATCGATAAATTCGGGCCGAATGGCGTCCGCTTCACTGTAGTTAGCCACGGCGATGAAATCTTTGCGCTTGAGGTCTTCAATATGGGGATGATCGACCTCGTAACCTTTGGGCGGGCGGATGAGCGAGTCGCCGGCCAGATTGTAGGTGCGGGTAAACGCCGCATCGGTTTTGACAGCCCGCCAGCGATCCGGATCATCAACGATGGCATCGCGGATTTTGCCCAGGGTTTGATTGTCCGGATGCCAGATGCCGACGCCGACAAAGACGTCATCCGGCGCCAAATGCAGATAAAAGCCGGGCGCGTGAACATCCTTGCCCATGTCGTGACGAAATTGAATCCCGGCTTGAGTTTTATAGGGCGACTTGTCCTTCGAAAAGCGGACATCGCGATAAATGCGGAAGAGCGAACCACCGGACTTGCGGGCATCGGCCACGTAGTGCGGGCTAATTTCCGGAAGCCGCAGGCCGAAATCGGATACAAAATCGAGCAGCGGCTCACGAACTTGTTTCTCATAGCGCGGCTTGTTGGCCTCGAACCATTCACGATTGTTATTGGCTTTGAGTTCCCGCAAAAATGTAAACAGTTCTGGGGTAATATAGGGGGTTGTCATCCATTTACCTCGTTACTTATGTGAATTTTTTTTGAAAGTCCGCTGCCACCGGCCTCAATGGCTCACATCGGGGTGCCGATTTCAATCAAAACCCCATCCAAATCTCTGACATAGGCAACCACTTGCCCCCAAGGTTTGGTCTTGGGTTCGGCCAGCCCGGTGGCCCCGGCGGCTACGGCTCTTTGGTAAGCGGCGGGCACATCCTCGGTGGTAAAGGCAATTTCAATGCCGGCCGGCGGCTGGGAGGGATCATTTTCTCGAAAACCGCCGGGTAGGTTCGAGTGGGCTAACTCATTTAAAGCAAAGGCCAGCGTTGTCGCGCCGGTTTCCATCTCGGCATACTGGCCGCTTTCGTGGACAAATCGTTGTTGCAAGCCAAAGGCTTGTTCATAAAAGGCGACCACCTGAGCCACATTTTGCACATAAATTATGGTATAAGCAAACTTCATCACTTCCTCACTTTTCTAGGCTAAATCTGTAAAGTGATACGCGACAGATTCGCACGTGTTACGACGCTGACGGCGTTTCCAACATTTCGCGATCACTTTTCTTCAATGTCTTCACCACAAGGTTATAGGAGTGATCGATGTAAGTTAGGATCTCATTATCGGAAATGGTGCCGTCTAACTCAATGGTGTTCCAATATTTCTTGTTCATGTGATAACCCGGCTGGACAGCGGTGTAATGATCGCGCAACGACAACGCCAGATCGGGATCGCACTTGAGGGTAATTCGCAGCGGTGTTTCTTCCCAGGCGATAAGCGCATACATTTTGCCCACGACTTTAAATACCAGCACCTCCGGTCCAAATGGCTGCTCTTCGGTTGAACCTTTTTTTTGTAATAAATAGGCTCGAAGCCGTTCAAGATTCATCGCTCACTCCTGTTAAGGAGAGAGTAGAGATTGGAAGATAACCAAGTATCGGTCTCCCAATCTCCACTCAAACAAAAATCTAAACTTCTAATGAGTGAGGGTTAGCTTCCCCGCTTAATTCATCGAGTGCAAACCGACCTGGTTGCCTTCGGTATCGGTAAAAAAGGCGATGAACCCATTTTTACCAATTTCGGTTTTAGGCATGACCACCTGCCCACCGGCCGGCTCAATTTTATTGAGGACCACGCTCAAATCCTCACCCGCGTTCAGATACAGGACCGCCCCTTCGGTAGCGGGTTTGTGCATGTCACTTTTGACCAAAGCGCCCCCAACGCCATCTTGGTAGGGAAATACGGCCATTGTCATACCATCCATTTCGGCGGCGGTCAGATCGGTTTCGAAAATCGTGCCATAGAACTTAACGGCGCGCTCGACATCAGCCACAGGAATTTCAAACCAATTGATTACATTTTTCACGGTGTCAAACCTCCAAAAGATATAATTATGATTATTTGTAAGACACCTACAGCATATCATATCACCCCTGACAACAGTATGTCAGGAACAATAACAAAAACTTCTAGATAACTAATGAGATAATGGATTAGAACTTACGCAGTTCGAGTTTTTTTAACCACGAATTACACGAATTTTCACAAATTTTTATCCTTTTTTCGTGTGATTCGTGCAATTCGTGGTTGATTTTCAAGCCTGAACCCTTCAACTGCGTAACTCATATGGATGTACTCAAATTGTCATGGCCGCTATGATAGCCTGACCAAGCGCCAGACCGCCATCATTAGGAGGAACTTGCCGGTGGGCACACACTTCAAAATTGTTCATTTTGAGCCGTTTAACCGCCGCTTCCAGGAGAGTCACATTCTGAAACACTCCCCCGCTCAACGCGACCCGATTCAGCCCGGTCCTATGTCTCAACCGCAGGCTGAGGGATAAGATGAGTTCGGCCACGCCGTTATGAAATTTGGCGGCGAT
>JAGRCC010000301.1 GCA_020433785.1 Anaerolineae bacterium | reverse complement strand
TCATCGGCCACGGCAGCCGTGATACGGCGGCCATTGCCGAGTATAACCAGTTTGCTACGATTCTGGCCGATCAACTCAAACTACCGGTCCATTCCTGTTTTCTGGAATTTGCCGACCCGCCTATCGTCGACGGCATTCGCACCTGTGTCGAAGCCGGGGCCAAGCAGGTGGTCGCGCTGCCGCTGTTCCTGGGTCCGGCCGGCCATCAAAAAAATGACGTTCCGGCCATTCTCAATTGGGCCAAAGCCGAATGGCCGCACATCGATTTCAAATACGGCACGCCGCTGGGCGCGCAGCCGCAAATCATCGATGCCCTGGCGGCCCGCGCGGCCGAGGCCATCGACCGCAGCCCCAACGCGATTCCGGCCGCGCAGACCGCCTTGATTTTAGTGGGGCGCGGCAGCCGCGATCCCGACAGCAACTCGGATGTGGCCAAAGCGGCCCGCATGTTGTGGGAGGGGCGCGATTACGGCTGGGTGGAAACCGCCTTCTATTCTCTGGCCAAGCCCGATATCGAAACGGTCATCGACCGCTGCCTGAAATTGGGTGCGCGCCGGATTGTTACCCTGCCTTACCTGCTGTTTACCGGGATTATTCGCCAACGCCTCGATGACCGGGCCCTGGCCGCCCAGGCTCACTATCCGGGGATTGACATCCTGACCGCCGAACATCTCAGCAGCCATCCGGGCATCATTGAGGCGGTTTTATATCGCTACCAGCAGGTGCTGGACGGCACGGCCGCCATGACCTGCGACCTGTGCAAATACCGCCACCAGATGGTCGGCTTTGAAGATGAGCACGGCCTGCCGCAGATGTCTGATCATCACCACGGCCTGCGCGGCGTGGGCCACAGCCACAGTCACAGCCATCATCATGGACCGAATCCGCCGGTTAACAACCTGCTGCCCCCGCGCTACCAAAACGGCGGCGAGGTCAGCGCCGCGCCGATGGGATCGACGCCGTTCAAATTTAAGGAAGACGGCAGTCCGGCCTGGGATGAAATGTGGACTGACTTCTGCGACCTGGCCCTGGCCGGCGGCCCGCCCCATCGCGGCCATTTGCTAGAGCCGGTTTTGCCCGACGATGTCCGGGCCAATCCCTACGCTTACGAAGCCGTGCTGGCCGAACTGGAGCGCGGCCTGCGCATGGTCACCGGGCTGCCCGTGGTCCGCAGCGAAGCGCCCGGCTGGATTGGCCTGGCCTGCTCCGATGAGGCCATGGCGCTGTGGCTGCTGCGGGCGATTGTGGTCGAAAACATCGCCGTCCGGCGCGAAGGCCATATCCTTTACTTCCCGGCCGGCCCTAATTATAAGTTGGAAAATGAGATCAAGAATATTATCACGGCGGCGGCGAAAACGCATCACTACTGGGCTGAGCATTTGAATGGCAAATAAAAAATGACCGAACCCTACATCACCAACCCTAGCGCCATCGCCGGCGACTCGTTTGCGCTGATCCGGCAGGAACTGGCCGCGGCCGGCTACCGGTTCGCCGCTCCCCAAGCCGATATCATCGAACGAATCATTCACAGCACCGCCGATTTCGATTTCGCCGAGACGACGCGCTTTAGCCCCCAGGCGGTCGAGGCCGGGATCGCGACGCTTAAAAACGGTGGACGGATCATTTGCGATGTGAATATGATCCGCGTGGGCATCAGCCAACCCCGCGTGGCCGATTTGGGCGGGGCCATCGACTGCTTTGTGGCCGAACCGGTCGTCCGGCAGCGAGCCGGGGCCGCCGGAACCACCCGCAGCGCGATGGGCATCCGCTGGGCGGCGGAGCAAGGGTTGATTGAAGGCGGCCTGGTCGTCATCGGCAATGCGCCGACGGCCCTCTTTGAAGCGATCAAGCTCATCAATGAAGGGGTTCGGCCGGCCTTGATCGTGGGGGTGCCGGTCGGCTTTATCAGCACCACGGAAAGCAAAGCGGCCTTGACCCAGGTGACGGCTGTTCCGTGGATTACCGCTCTGGGCCGTAAAGGCGGCACGCCCGTAGCCGTAGCCGTGGTCAACGCCCTGCTGCGCTTGGCGGTCGATGCCAAGGCTGAAGAAGTGGATTAGTAGGAATAAGAAATATCAATCGTTAATCATAGAACTTACGCAGTTCGAGTTTTTTAACCACGAATTACACGAATTTTCACAAATTTTTATCCTTTTTTCGTGTAATTCGTGCAATTCGTGGTTGATTTTCTAGCCTGAACCCTTCAACTGCGTAACTCATAAATCAAACAGAATTACGCTAAAGTTCAATGACAAACTCAAACGACACCTCCCCCAAATACCCCGTGCCGCCTCGCAACCGGCAGGGTCAACGAACCGGTTTTACCACCGGCAGTAACGCTTCGGCGGCGGCTAAAGCGGCGACCATCGCCCTGCTAACCGGCGCATGGCCCGATGAAGTAACCATCAGCCTGCCCATCGGCGAGACGGCGACGATGACGCCGGTCGAGTGCGAGCTTACCAATGAGTCGGCCTACTGCTGCATGGTCAAAGACGCCGGCGACGATCCGGATGTGACGCACGGCGCGCTGATCTGCGCCCGAGTCAGCCGCAGCCGCGAGCCGGGTCTTCATTTAGAAGGCGGCCAGGGCGTCGGGCGGGTAACGCTGCCCGGTCTGGGCCTAGAGGTCGGCGGGCCGGCCATCAATCCGGTGCCGCGCCGCCAGATTGGCGATAACGTCACCGCGGCCGTGAGCGAGTTCGCGCCCGGCGGTGAGGCGTTTCTGGAGACATACGGCCTGGCCGTGGTCATCAGCGTGCCGGACGGGGAAGCCTTGGCCCAAAAAACGCTTAATGCCCGCTTGGGGATCATCGACGGCATCAGCATCTTGGGCACCACCGGCAAAGTCTTTCCCTACAGCACCGCGGCCTGGCGGGCCAGCGTCATCCAGGCGGTTGAGGTCGCGGCCAAAAACAGTACCGCCAAAGTGGTGATGGCCACCGGCGGTCGCTCAGAGCGGTTTGCCATGCAGATTTTCCCGGAACTGCCGGACGTTGCTTTTGTCGAGCTGAGCATCTTTACCGGCGACGCCCTCAAAACCTGCGTGGCCCACGGCGTCGAGTCGGCGGTGTTTGTGGGGATGATCGGCAAGATGGTCAAGACGGCTCAGGGGCATATGACCACGCACGTGGCCGGCAATCAGGTCGATTTTGAATTCCTGGCTCAGGTTTGCCGCGACTGCCAGGCGCCGGCCGAACTGGTTGAGGCCGTGGTTGGGGCCAACACCGGCCGCCATTTTCTGGAGTTGTGCCAGGCATACAATTTTATGAAGCCGGTGCAGCGCGTGGTTGATCTGGCGCTGCATAGCTGCCGTGAATTCGTTCGCAACCAGGACGGCGAGATGGCGTTGGAGGCCGTCCTGGTTGATTTCGACGGAGCAGTCCTGGCCCGAGCCCGATCGGACAAGCTGCCGCGGCTCAACCTGATCGACCATCGTCAGCCGGCCGAGACGCTGGTGGAGCGGCTCAGCGCTGATCCTGCCCATTCGTACGATGACGAAGCGGTGATGGGCCGGCGTCGCAACGAGGCTGTTGGCCGGCAAGGCCGGGTCGGCGACCGCACCTGGGATGAAGAGATGGCCCGGCGTCAAGAAAAAGAGGCCAAGAAGCGGGGTGAGTAGGTTAGCGGCGCCACCGCGAATTTTGATTATCGGCCTGAGTGCGGCGGGGGCGGCGGGCTTACCGACCGCTCTAGTGGAGCGCATCGAAGCGGCGGACCTATTGGCCGGCGGCCGGCGGCAGCTTGGCTACTTCCCCACCTTTACCGGCGCACAAT
>JAGRCC010000300.1 GCA_020433785.1 Anaerolineae bacterium | reverse complement strand
TCTCGCGAGGTGGTACGCGTGGCGTTGCTCGGCCCGGATGATCCAACGGGTACGTTTACGCGCTGGGAAAACACAACGATCCCGTGGTAATCTCGTCTCACCGACTTGAGTAAGGGATCGTTGGAGGAGGGCTGCTCAGTATGTAAGCAGCCCTCCTCCGTGATCCTCAATTGGCTTTAACCCCGTTCGATTGACGAAACTTATCCAGCGTTGCCGCCATCGCTTCAGGAAAGCCAACCCCGCCATGGCCGGCCTCTTTGTGAGAATTCGGATGGTGCTGCGCGCAAAGATATACGATCACGACCGTGATCGTTAGGTCGTGTGCCTCACCAACTGATGTCCCCTAAAAAACGCTGCCCAACCTCGCCCAAGTTGTCATCGCCAGGAGGGTTAAGCCACCTGAGGCTGGGCCAAAGAGCATCGGTGACCGTCACTTTTGGCGACGAACGTCCTGGTAATGCTCGGGTAATGATGAAATCCTAAAATAGTCGTATCTACTCAACTATCAGGTAAAATAGATTCAACCAAATAATTTATCAGGGTGGAGCCGACGTTGAAAAAATCATTCGTTCTTTTTAAGTTGTTGTTCGTACTAACTTTTGTATTCACTGTTACCACCTATGTCCGGGCCCAAGAACCCGGTGATACCTCTACCCCTGGTGGCCAGCCTACGCCTACGCCAACCGCACACCCCCCTCGTGAACCGATCCGACCTCAAATCGTGGGCGGGCAACCGGCCGCTCCGGGCGAATATCCCTGGCAGGTGGCTCTGGTCAGTGCCGGGGTAGCTAACCCGCAGTCTGGACAGTTTTGTGGGGGATCTTTGATCAACGCCGAATGGGTGCTCACGGCGGCTCACTGCACCGCTGGTGAGACACCGGGTAGTATAGACGTGGTTCTGGGGATCAATAATCTGAGTGATGGTCCCACCATCGGGGGGAAAGGCCAGCGTATCGACGTAGCCCAAATCATGGCTTATCCGGGTTATAACGATAGCACCAGCGACGGCGATGTGGCCCTGCTGCATCTGGCGTCACCAGCTACCTTGGGGGGAACCGTCCAGACCGTTGGCCTGACCGGTTTGGGTGATAGCGCCTTGTTTGAGCCGGGAGATACCGCTACGGTTACCGGCTGGGGGGCGACCTCAGAGGGGGGCGCCGGCTCAAATGCGCTGCTTGAGGTGGCCGTACCGATTGTATCTAATGCCACTTGTAATGCGCCTGCGTCATACGGGGGGGCAGTAACAGCCAATATGCTGTGTGCGGGATTGGCCGCAGGCGGCAAAGACTCCTGTCAAGGCGACAGCGGCGGACCGCTGGTCGTGCCCAATGGCTCGGGAGGATGGCTGCAGGCCGGTGTGGTCAGTTGGGGCGATGGCTGCGCCCGACCTAACTTGTACGGCGTCTATGCCCGGGTCGCCCCCTTCAAAAACTGGATCATCTCACAAATTGGCGGCCTGCCGCCGGTCCCGGCCAAGCCTATTTATTTGCCGGTCATCCTCAGACCATCCGGCAACCCGCCGCCTACGTGTAAGCCAACGACCCCCGGCGAGTCAGATGGCTTTGCCGATGCCCTGATCGTATGCAGTGGACAGACCGTCACCGGCCAAGTTAATGCCTCGTCCGACCCTGATGATGTCTACAAAATTGCCGTTACCGCCGGCCAGAAGTTGACCCTGACCTTGAGCGGCACCGGCGGGGATGCGGACTTGTATCTTTACCCGCCCGGCACGACCAATTTTTTTGACCCGTTTGCCGCTGCTTCGGCCCACAACGGCAATAATGAATCCATTCAGATGACCCTATCGACAGCGGGCGAGTGGTATATCGATGTTTATGCTTATGATGGGACAACGAATTATAATTTAGCGATCACCGTTAGCAATTAACGATAGACGTTATCGAAATTAAGGTGACAGTCCGTTAAGTGACTGTCACCTTGTTTTCGTTATTTCCAATAATATCTAATGTGTTTTGTCACCTTTTTGACCTAAACTGGCTCTTTATAGTATAAGACCTATTTATCGATAGAATAGTAACAAGGTTGCAAGGTCTCACGTCATACGGATATATTTTTGCAACCTTGCGACTTTGCGACTTGTTACTTGGTATAAGTTCTAGCCATTAATGGAGTAATTTGATATGAATTTGAAGCGCTTAATTAACACCGCCAGAACCGTAGAGATACCCTCAGCCGAACGTCATGCTGCCTTTGGTCAATTGGTCCGGCACTTTCAGGCGATGGTTTATGCCACCGCCGCCAGCATTTTGGACGACAAGCAATTGGCTGAAGAAGCGGTTCAGG
>JAGRCC010000299.1 GCA_020433785.1 Anaerolineae bacterium | reverse complement strand
TGCTAGCTGCCCGGAATATCATCCGACAAATTAACACCCAAGTCCTACACACCTTCGATTATAAAGATATGGGAACGATGGCCGTCATTGGACGTAATGCGGCTGTAGCTAATCTACTTAGTCGGTGGAGTTTTACAGGTTTTCCGGCTTGGTTACTTTGGCTAGGTGTCCACCTGCTCCGGCTGATTGGTTTCCGCAATCGCTTGGTGGTGCTCATCAATTGGGCCTGGGATTATTTCTTCTATGAACGGGTCGTACGTTTGATCCTACCTCGAAAGAGGAAGCCAGTTTCGAAGGGCATTTTGCAATAATATACTTGAGTTTTTAGATAAGAGGGACAAAAGAGTCCCTGGACCTTAAAAACAGATCAGAGATAAGCTAAGAAGACCAGCCCAATATAGCCGATTTACCCGGTTCAGAGAAAAAGCTAATCAGTAGAGTTTGGCTAATAAAGTTCGTAGGATATACTCATTCAGCCGAAGTCCGGCAAATGCAGGCGACGGCAACGCCATGCCGGTACCCATCCTTTCCAATTGGAATGAATCCGACACAGCTGATAACATTGGCAACGAATACTGATGGAATAACAATACAAAAGGAAAACGCCATGCACATTGACAATAGCTATCTATTGGAAACGCTGAAAAAGGCAATTCAAATCAATTCGGTCATTCCTCATGAAGAGGCACTGGCGACGTTTTTTGCCGATGAGGTGCGTAAGCTAGGCCTCGAACCGGAGTGGCACCTGGTCGCTCCTGGCCGGCCAAATGTGTACGTCACCGCCGACCTCGGTTCGTCCGACGACCTATTGCTGCTCACCGGCCACCTCGACACGGTTGATGTAGCTGCAAACTGGGACACAAACCCGTTTGAAGCTGTTGAAAAGGATGGGCGGCTGTATGGATTAGGCTCGTTTGATATGAAGTCGGGCCTTGTATGCGCCTTTGCGGCCTTCAAGGCGCTGGTCGAGGATGCATCGCTACACAGCAAGCTTGGCAAAATCGCCTTTGCCGCTACGGTTGACGAAGAGGGGTTGGGCCTTGGGGCCAGGGCGCTGCTGGTCTCGGATTATGGCCAGAGTGACGGCATTCTGCTGACGGAGCCATTTGGGGGCCGCAATCTAAATGCATCGGTGCCACTCGGCTTAACCGGCAAGGTGCTGTACCGGCTTCGGGTTGAGGGCAAGATGGCACACGGTTTCTATCCTGAGCGCGGGCACAACGCGGTCGAAGCCGCCAGCAAGATTGTGGCTGCGCTCGATCAGCTGCATCTGCATACCCATCCAACATACGGACGCGGTAACACCTCTACTCTAAAGATCGAGGGTGGCTATAAGGAATATGCTATTGTCGTGCCTGAATATTGCGAGGTGATCCTTACTCGTTTGACAGTTCCGGGGGAGACTCGAGAGATAGTGGAAAATGATATGCGTCGGCTCATCGACTCGCTCCAACTCGATTGTACTGTAACTATTGAAACGCCTGACCCGTTTTATGATCCGTATGTTATCGATACCAATTCAAAATTAGCAACCAGCTTTAGCACCGCCTATCAGACCACACTCGGCTCGCAGCCCAACTTTGGTTTTCTGACCGGTATCACTGACGCCAATATCTATGTTGCCGAGGGTAACATCCCGACCATCACCTATGGACCAGGCGGTAACGGTGCCCATGAGTGTAATGAGTATGTCGAAATCGACTCACTCCTGCCGGTGGCCCAAATCCTGGCCGACAGTTGCTTAAACTACTTTCAAGCTGCTTAATGTCCAAGTAGTCAGGGGCTTGAGAAGAAGTAGCCCCAACCCTCGACAGGCTCATAAGGGATAAGGAACGAGTTATGTCAAATAAACAGTGGTCTCGTGGTCCGATGTGGACTGCGAGGCCCTTTTTTTTGAGAGAGGGGTAGGCAGACACTTCCGGGTTGAGGCGGTATTCAAGCCGCAGGCAGATAAAGTGAGATAAGGTTGAGACAAAAGTCACATCTTATTGTGGCTACGCTTGTTACAGTAGCTATGTACTATGTAAAAAGATACTTAGTTTGAAAGTTCTCTACGCAACTAATGTCAAAAGGAAGAGGTATGGCTAAAATTTTATGGGTAGAAAAAAACTAACTTATGAACCACAGGGCGCACCCAAAAATAGATTTATTAACGGCCTGTACTGGTAGATCCGCAAACTGTGGAAGGGCTGGGCCATCGCCCGCCGGGTGCATCCCATAAAAATTACACCCAAAATCATCTGGGACAACGCCCGCCATTTTCTACAACTGGAAGCTTAAATGGCAAATGACAAATTATCAATGAGTAAATGCGCTATTTTATGTTTATTTTGGTAATGAAGATATGAGCAATACGCTTTCATTCAAGAGTGCAAACACAATATTGTATTGTAAGAAATGGCGAGAAACCGTCTACTTTTACAAACACCAGTTAGGGTTATCCATAACATTTGCTGCGGATTGGTTTGTGGAATTCCGGTTAACAGAGACAGCCCATCTAAGTGTTGCCGATGAACGGCGAGCGACGACAAAGAGCAGTGGCGGTGCAGGTTTGACCC
>JAGRCC010000298.1 GCA_020433785.1 Anaerolineae bacterium | reverse complement strand
TCGAAATAAACCACGTCGGTCGGGACGCGCTCGCCGAAGTCGGTTTTGAAGGAGTCGACGCCCATATCGATCAGGGCGCGCAGCTTATCGCCGAACCAGCGGCGGGCGGCGGGGTTGGTGAAATCGACCAGGGCCATGCCGGCCTGCCAGCGATCCCACTGCCAGACATCGCCGTTGGGCCGCTTGACCAGGTAGCCGCCGGCCATGCCTTCGTCAAAGAGGGCCGACCGCTGGGCGATGTAGGGGTTGATCCACAGGCAAATGCGCAGCCCGCGCGACTTGAGCCGGAGCAGCATCGCGGCCGGGTCGGGAAAGTTTTCGGTGTCCCAGGCCAGGTTGACCCACTGAAAGCCTTTCATCCAGAAGCAGTCGAAGTGGAATACGTGCAGCGGCAGGTCGCGGTCGGCCATGCCCTGAATGAAGCGGGTGACGGTCTCTTCGTTGTAGTCGGTGGTGAAGGAGGTACTCAGCCACAGGCCGAAAGACCAGGCCGGCGGCAGGGCCGGGCGACCGGTGAGGGCGGTGTAGCGGGTCAGCACCGCTTTGGGGGTGGGGCCGTAGATGACAAAGTAGTCCAGGGCGTCGCCGGGGACGCTGAACTGGACCCGCTCGACCTTTTCTGAGGCGACTTCGAGCGAGACCTGTTCGGGATGGTTGATGAAGACGCCGTAGCCGCGATTGGTCAGGTAAAAGGGGATGTTTTTGTAGGCTTGTTCGCTGCTGGTGCCGCCGTCTTCGTTCCACAGATCGACGGATTGGCCGTTTTTGACGAAGGGGGTGAAGCGTTCGCCCAGGCCGTAGACGCACTCGCCGACGCCCAGGTTAAGCTGCTCGTGCATGAATTTGCCCTCGGCGGTTTCGATGACGCCCATCCCGCGCCAGCCGCTGCCGGTCAGCAGGCGATCCCCGGCCTTGAAATCGATCCGCCAGTCGTCCTCTTTTTCAACGCGGACGGTCAAGCAGCCGCTGGTCAAGCTGGCCGCCTGGGGCGTGTCGCAGACTTTGACTTCGGTGGGTTGGGGGTGCAGTTCAAAGTCCGGCGGGCGGGGCAGCCGCCCTTTGTGGTGAACCAACTGCACCCGGATAACGTTGGGCATCGGCGACGAGAAGCGAACGGTCAGCAGCGGCAGGTTGAGAATATCGCCACGCTGGGTTAGCCGTTTGGTGGGGCCATAAACGGTCAGGGCGTCCGGTTCGAGGTCGATGTCGTGGACGTGGATGGGAAAGTGCGCCTTCAGTCCGGCGCGCATGTTCCAGTAACCATCAGTGAATTTCATTGTTGGGTTCCTTTACTTAACGCTGCCGGCGGTGACGCCGCGGGCCAGGGTTCGCTGGAAGAGAATGAAGAAGATGATGCCCGGCAGGACGCCCAGAAAGGCGGCGGCGCTTTGGGTGGTGATAACCATGCCGTGCTGGCCTTGCAGCAGAGCCAGCGCCAGCGGCACGGTTTGGTTCGAGTTTGAGATGAGAAAGATCAAGGGCAGGAAGAAGTCGTTCCAGGTCCAGATGAAGAAGAAGACGAACAGGACGGCGAGCGTCGACATGCTGACTGGTACGACCACCTTGAACAAAAGCTGCATCTTGTTGCAGCCGTCGATCATGGCGGCTTCGATCAACTCTCTGGGGAAGGTGGTGCTGAAGACGGAGGTCAGCAGGTAGGTGCCGAAGGCGGTGTGCAGCGTCGCCAGGGTCAGGATGACCGATAAGCGGGTGTCGTACAGCCCGATTTGCCGGAATAAATAGTAGAGCGGGTAGGCCAACACCTCGTTGGGCAGGGTGATGGCTAACAGAAAGAAGACCAGGAAGAAGCCACGCCCTTTGACCTTGCCGATGCCCAGAGCAAAGGCGTTGAACAACGACAGCCCAATCGCCAGGAGGGAGACGCTGACGCTGATGACGATGCTGTTCCAGAGTTTGGTGGTGAATTCCAACCGCTCCCACGTTTCGGTCAGGGTGGTGGTTTCGAGCGACTGGGGCAGGCTCATCGGGCCGTTGGCGTAGTACTCGGTTTCGGTCTTGAAGGAGTTGAGGGTGATAATGGCAAACGGAAAGAGCATGATGACCAACAAGACGGCTAAGGCGATCAGCGAGAGCGAGCCGGTGAGGCGGTTGACCAACGGCGTTTTCTTGGCCGCGCTATAGGTGTTGGTATTGACGGTTAACGATTGATTAGCCATTAGATCATACTCCCCTGCTGTTCCATGCGGCGCTGGATGTTGATGTAAATGATGGTGATGACGATGATGAGGGCAGTGAGCACCGTCGCCATCGTCGCGCCATAGCCGACGTTAGAGATTTCAAAGAAATTTTTGTAGGAAAAGTACGAGGCGACCATGGTAGCGTTGCCCGGCCCGCCTCGGGTCATGGCGTAAATGGGGCCGAAGGTTTTCAGGGCGTGGATCATCGTCGTCAGGACGACCACGTAGATTTCCGGACGCAGGAGCGGGATGGTGATGTGGTAGAAGCGGCCGAACCAGGTCGCGCCATCGAGCGAGGCGGCTTCGTACAGTTCGGGATCGATGCGCTGGAGGCCGGCCATAAAGATGACCAGCGGATAACCGATCTGAAACCAGACCATCACACCCATGACCGCAAACATCGCTGTGGAGGCATCGCCCAGCCAGTTGTGGGTGAGGGCCGACAGCCCCACCGCTTCCAGCAGCCAGTTCAACGCCCCCCAGTCCGGCTGGAGAATCCAGCGCCAGACGATGGCGGCGATGACCACGGGAATGATCTGCGGGAAATAGAAGCCGGCCCGGAAGAAGCTGGCGACCCGGTTGCCGAACTTAACGGCGATGTAGTCAAACAGGAAGGCCGCCAGAAACAACCCGATCAGGGTAGGGAGGATGGTCATCGCCACAATCAGGTACAGGTTGTTTTTGAACGAGGCCCAAAAGGTCGCGTCGCCGAGCGCTCGCTCATAGTTGGCCAGCGCCACCCAGTCCGGCGCGCCCACGCCTGACCAGCGGGTAAAACTGATGCCGACATTGGCCAGGAACGGAAGCACGATAAAGATGAGAAACATCAAGATGCCGGGTATTAGAAATATGGTATACCCTTTGAATGGAGAAGTTAGTTTGTTGACCACGCTGTACTCCTTAGCAAATAGCAGTTAGCGGTTAGCCGGTAGCTAGTAGCGACAGATAGTCATTCTTTGGGGTGTCGCCGCCGGCTGGATGTTAGAATAGCTGGTTGGTTTGGAGATTAGAGATAAGAGGGGCGATTACGACTAATTATCGCTTATCTCCCAATCTCTAATCCCCACCCAACCAATAGTCATTTGCGGTCCACTGACAAACGGGTTATGGAAGCGCGGTGGTTTTGTAATCGGTGTAGGGCGCGGCAATCGAGTCGAGAAATTCGGCGGGGGTCATGGTGCCGCCGATTAACTGCTGCAAGCCGCCGCCTAAGGTGTCCATGTAGCCGGGGACGGGCCAGTCGGGATAAAAGGCCAGGCCGTCGTTGGCGAGGATGGTGTTGAAGGCTTCGTTGAGGGCCAGCACGTCTTTATTTTCTATTTTGGAGAGATCGGCGTTGACCGGTACGCCGCCGGCATTGGCCATCACGGTTTGGGCGTTCTCGCCCAGAGCCAGGTCGATAAAGTCGTAGGCCAGGTCTTTGTTGGCCGCATTCTGAGGCACAACTAGGAGGTTGCCGCCGGAGCCGGTGTTCAAGGTTTTGCCGGGCATAATGAAGATGCCCCATTCGAAGTCGGTAATCTGATCCAGGAAGGCGCCGTACTGCCAACTGCCGGTCAGCACCATCGGGTGTTGGCCTTGGACAAAGGCGGCGTTGGCATCCTCGTTGGTAATGCCGGTGGCGTCGGCGCGATAGTAGCCTTTTTGGACGTGTTCGACCAGCTTCTCGGAGCCAAAGGTGAAGGCCGGACCGTGGAAATCGACATCGCCTTGGAGGAGCTGGAAGTTGTTGATCAGATCGCGGTCGGCCTTGTACAGCACCAACTCCTGCCAGTTGTGGGTCGCCGGCCAGCGGTCGCCGCCGCCCAAGGCCAAGGGCACGATGCCTGCCTCGACGAAGGTGTCGGCCACCGCCTCAAATTCCTCAAGGGTGGTGGGAACCTCGATGCCATATTCCTTGAACATATCTTTGTTGTAATAGACCATGACGAACTCGCCGTAGGTGGTGGCGCCATAGAGCGGGCCTGAGCCCATAATGCCGTTTTCATCGTAGCGGGAAGTGGTTTGGAGACTGCTGTTCAAAATATCGTTCCAACCGCGCTCGGTGGCGACGTCGGTTAGGTCGGTCAGCAGCCCTTCTTTGGCATACAGGCCGGCGGTGGCGTTGCCTTTATTAATTTCCATCACATCGGGGACGTTGTTGGAGTTGAGCACCATGCGGGCGGTTTCCTGGATTTGTTGGAACGATTTCTCTTCAAACTCAACCGTCACATCGGGATGCTTCGCTTTGAATTCTTCCAGAGCGCTTTCCCAAGAGTCGCCAATGGCGTTGCCGGTTTCATAATGCCAAATTTTAAAGACGCGCTGTTCGGACGCCGGCTCCGGCACTTTCTCGGCGGCGGGCTGGGCGGCCCCTTGACATGCGGCCAGACTCATGAGGGTAACAATAATCAACACAGTGGTTACTAAATTTGAAAGTTTTTTCGACATTGTGATTCTCCTTTGAATAAATCAAGCTAATTAACAAAATAAAGGGGATTTGTCTTATCAACAACTTACTTCAATCAACAACTACTTTATTTCGATTCTGATAAGCAACGGTTATTCATCATAAGCTTATGCCCTTCTCCTTTACTGCTAGTTGAAAAATCAATCGACTTGACTTATAATAACGGATACCTGAAAGCGCTACCGAAAGCGCTACCGAAAGCGCTTTCAATATCATATCACGTTTATTTTGCCTTGTCAATAAGGAGTTTTTATCCATGTCTGAAAACAGCGAAGTTACCATTTTTGATGTCGCCGAAGCCGCCGGCGTCTCGATCACTACCGTCTCCCGAATTCTCAACAACAAGCCGGATGTGGCCGAAAGTACACGCCAGCGAGTTCAAAAAGTTATCGATGAGTTGGGCTTTATTCCGCACGCTCAGGCTCAGCGATTGGCCAGTCGCAAAAGCCGGACGATTGCTTTGCTTTTTCCTTTGGAACGAGCGGTTAGTCCATTAGAACAGGATTTTATTGTGGGCGGGGCCGCGGCGGCCGGAGAGGAAAACTTCTTCTTCAATTTTATTACAGCGCCCATCACTGAGAGCAGCCTCTTAAATCTGTATCGCAGCGCTCAGGTCGATGGCATTATTTTGATGGAGATTCACCTGGACGATTGGCGGGTTAAGTTGCTGCGCGACAACGATTTCCCGTTCGTGATGATCGGCCGCTGCGCCGATAACGAGGGCTTAAATTTTGTCGATCTGGATTTTGACGCGGCGATTGTCACCGCCTTTGATCACCTGGTCGAACTCGGCCATCGGCAGATCGGTTTTTTGGCTCTGCCGGCCCATATGCGCGAACAACAATATGGGCCGGCGATCCGTTCATTGACCGGCTACGAGCGAGCCCGACAGAAACACGGTTTGGACGTGCGGATATGGGAGGTGAATATCGCCGTGGAGGATATGTTTGAGGCCACACTGGATATTTTGGATGAACAGCCGGATTTGACCGCGCTGGTGGCCATGCAAGGCTCGCCAACCGTGGGCGTAATCCGCGCCTTGCGCCAGGCCGGGCGAACTGTGCCCGATGATTTTTCGGTGGTGGGGTTTGCCACCGCCAACGTGGCCGAGTTGATTACGCCGCCGTTGACGGTGATCGATTTTCCGGCGTTCACGATGGGTTATCAAGCTGCTAAAATGTTGATCGACCAGATCAATAAAAATTCAGTGGAGAATGGGCAGATTTTGCTCCCGTCTGAGTTGATCGTCCGTAAGAGTACAAAACCCATTAATGCCGTCATATCCGACAGCGGTGAAGGCTAATATCATGAGAAAGTGACTCTCCCTCAATTTGAGTGAAATTGGGGAGGATTGGAGGCCAGAAATAGTCGCTATACTTCATACGTACTGGCCGTTACCGCACCGCCGGCGCCTGTCCAGTTGGTGTGGAAGAACTGGCCGCGCGGTTGGTCAACGCGCTCGTAGGTGTGCGCCCCAAAGTAGTCGCGTTGGGCCTGAAGTAGATTGGCAGGTAGGCGATCGCGGCGGTAGCCATCGAAAAAGGCCAGTGCGCTGGACATGGTCGGCACGGGGATCCCTAGCTCGACCGCTTTAGCCACCACGCGTCGCCATGAGGCTTGCGTCGCTTCGACCTGCTCCTTGAAATAGGGGTCGAGCAGCAGGTTGGTTAGGTCCGGATTTTGGTCGAACGCTTCCTTGATTTTGCCCAAGAAAACCGAGCGAATGATACAACCACCCCGCCACATCAGAGCAATGCCGCCATAATTCAAATCCCAACCATATTCCTGCGCCGCGGCCCGCATCAACATATAGCCCTGGGTGTAGGAGATAATTTTGGAGGCGTAGAGCGCCTCGCGCAAATCGTTGATAAAGGCGGTTTTGTCGCCATCAAAGCTGAGGGTGGGGCCGGACAGCACTTTCGAGGCCGCCACGCGCTCCTCTTTGAGGGCCGACAGCGAGCGAGCCATCACCGCCTCGCCGATTAGGGTTAAGGGGATGCCGGTGTCTAAGGCTGAGATAACGGTCCATTTGCCGGTGCCTTTTTGTCCGGCGGCATCGAGGATTTTTTCCACCAGCGGCTGGCCGTCCTCATCCTTAAAGGCCAAAATGTCGCGGGTAATTTCGATGAGGTAGGAGTCGAGTTTGCCCTGGTTCCACTCGGCGAAAACTTGGTGCATGTCGTTAGCGCTCAGGCCCAGGACCTCTTTCAGCAACTGGTACGACTCGCAGATTAGCTGCATGTCGCCGTATTCGATGCCGTTGTGGACCATTTTGAC
>JAGRCC010000297.1 GCA_020433785.1 Anaerolineae bacterium | reverse complement strand
ACGTCAGCGTCATCAGCAGCGGCGTCGCCATCACCGATACCGGCGCGGCCACCGACTTCGTCTGGACTGTGCAAGATTTGGCCGTTGGTCAAGGCGGAACGATTATCCTAACCGGCGTCTTGAGCGATCCGCTGGCAGCCGGCAGCTTCACCAACACGGCGGAGATTGCCGCCACAACGGTCGATACCGATACAACCAACAATATCGCCTCAGCGGGCCTAACGGTGGTACCTCGGCCGGAGATAACGTTTGGCAACAGCAGCTATACCGTGAGCGAAACGGGCGGGCAGGTTGACGTTAACGTGCTGTTAAGCCAACCGATACCGCTGACGGTGACCGCGGGGTACTACAGCAGCGACGGTACCGCCAGCAGCACCAGCGACTACCAGGCCGTGGCCGGGGGGCTGATGTTTGCGCCCAATGAAACGGTTCTAACCATCACGGTGCCAATCACGGATGACTTGATCGACGAGAACATGGAGACCGCCGGACTGACTTTGGAAAATCCAATGTCCGCCCAATTGGGCACGCCCTACACCACTACTATTCAGATCACCGATGACGATCTTCCGCCGACGGTTACCCTAACCCTGACCGGCAGCCCGATGGCCGAGGCCGGCGGGACGGCTACGGTTACGGCCACCTTGTCGGCCGTGTCGAGCAAACCGGTTACGGTATCGCTAACGTATGTCGGCACAGCCACCAACATCAGCGACTATAACCCCAGTGGAAGTCAGATCGTGATTCCGGCCGGCAGTTTGAGCGGCAAAGTGACGCTGACTGCCGTGCAAGATACCTTAGACGAACCGGACGAGACAATTGTGGTCGATATCAGCAGCGTTTTCAACGGTACGGAAGCCGGAGGAACGCAGCGAGTCACCGCCATAATTGCTGATGACGACTTCAACTTGGTCATCAATGAGATGGATTATGACCAGCCGAGTACCGATACGGCCGAGTTCATCGAGTTGAAGAATATCGGTATTCAGGCTATCAATCTGGATAATTACGTGGTAGAACTATTCAACGGCGCGACCGGCACCGTTTACAACGCCATTGATTTGCCCAATGTCAACTTAGCAGCGGGTGACTACTATGTCATCTGCACCAACAACGCAACCGTATCGAATTGCGACTTAGATGTGACCCCCAATAGCGATCTTATCCAAAATGGTGCGCCGGATGCGGTTGGCCTGCGTTTGAGCGGTACGCTGAAGGATACCGTCAGCTATGAGGGCGACAGTGGTGCGCCATATGTGGAAGGGTCCGGTGCTGGACTGACCGATGCTGCTACCAATCCGATTGCTGACAAAGACAAGGGCATTTCTCGCATTCCAGATGGGACGGATACCAATCAAAATAATGTTGACTTTAGCCTGCGCTGCATCACGCCGGGCGCAGCCAACACGGTCGATAACAGCCAGTGTGGCGCTCCGGTGATCGAGTTTACGCTGGCCGGTTACCAGGTCAACGAAGATGGCACGGCTGTGGGGGCGAGCGTGACCTTGACCCGCACGGGTAAGATCACCAACACCTCGGAGGTGCAGGTCAATTTCACAGACGACACGGCCCTTGGCAGTGGCGTCGATTACACCAGCGACCCGAACGCCATCACCTTCCCGGCCGGCGATACGAACGCGCAAACGGTCAATTTGCCAATTGTGCAAGACTTCCTGGATGAAGACAACGAAGTGTTGACTATGACCTTAACGGCGGTCACAAACGCCTTCATCAGTAATCAGGACACGGCCACGTTAACCATTATTGACGATGACACTGCTGCGATTGTGGTTACACCAACCAGTGGCCTAACCACAACCGAGGCCGGTGGTACAGATACCTTCCAGCTTGTGCTGGAAAGCCAGCCGACCAACCTCGTGACCGTAACTGTTGTCAGCTCCGATCCTGATGAGGGCGCGGTGTCACCCGCATCGGTGACGTTTACGGCCCTAACTTGGAACAAAGCCCAGACCATCACCATCACAGGTCAGGATGATACAGTAGACGATGGGGATCAAGGCTACACCATCCAGGCCACGGCTCAAAGCAGCGATGACGATTACAACGGCATCAGTGTGGCCGATGTCTCAGTTACCAACCTGGATGATGACACGCGCGGCGTAACGGTGACACCTACCAGCTTGTCGGTCACTGAAGGCGGCATCACCGACACCTATACAGTCGTTCTCGACAGTGAGCCGACCGCTAATGTCACGGTCAACGTCAGCAGCGGGACACAGCTAGCGGTCAAATCGACCAGCCCCACCTATGATAACTTCATTTCCTTGTCGTTCACTACCCTTAACTGGGATAAAGCCCAGACCGTCACGGTGCAGGCCGTCGATGACTCAATTGTGGAAGGCGATCACAGCGCAGTCATTACCCACACGGTCAGCGGCGGCGATTACGGCAGCGAGAGCGCCAATGATGTTACTGCGGCCATCACTGACAACGACGTGGCCTACACCCTCACGGTTGACCAGGCCACGGTGACGGAAGGCGATGTGGGCAGCAGCCCGGTTGTCTTTACCATCGCCCGCACCGGAGCCGTAACCACAACCGGCAGTAGTATTACGTTTGACTTGAACGGCAGCGCGACCAACGGCGCCGACTACAACAATATCAGCCCGGCGATAGGATCGGTGGCCTTTGCCGTGGGCGAAGTTAACCAAACCATCAGCCTCGATGTGCTAGGTGACTATATCGTTGAAGCGGATGAAACGATCTCGATGACCCTGTCATCGCCAGCCGTGTCTGCCTCAAGCGGGACAGCCATCATTAGCGGCAGCAATCCGGTTGCCGTCGCCATCCTGAACGACGACGTTCCCGGCGTGAACCTTGACCTTACGGATGGGTTCACCATCACCGAAGGCGGCGCCCTTGACAGCTACACTATTATCCTCAACAGCGTACCGACGGCCGCCGTAACTATCACCATCACGCCGGGCAATCAACTCGATCTGGGGGCCGGGTCAGGCAACGCCATTAGTCTGAACTTTGCCGCCGACCTGACGGCGCTTGATCCACAGACGGTGACGGTCACGGCAGTCGATGACGCCATTGCCGAAGGCGTCCATACCGGTTTGATCAACCATACGGCGGCCAGCAGTGATCCCAACTACAACGGTGGTGTGATTACCTTTACCGTGGATACAACCACAACAGTGGGTTCGGCCAATGTCATGGTCAACATTACCGACAACGATTCCAGCGGCGTAAACTACGACCCCTCCAACCTGACTCTGATTGAGCCTAACGGTCAGGGGAGCATCACCATAACCTTGACCAGTCAACCCATTGCTGTAGTAACCATTAATCTAAGCCGGGATGATGCCAGCGAGTGTGACGTGGCGCCAAGTTCGGTTCAGTTGGATAGCAGCAACTGGCAGAGCGGAGTTCCGTTTGTGGTCACCGCTCAAGATGATGATGAGGTGGACGGAAGCCAAAGCTGTATCGTAACGGGCGTTGTTAACAGCACCGATCCGTTCTATGACGGGAGTGTTAACTCGACCCTCAATTTCTCGGTGACGGTAAGAGTTGAAGATGATAATGATAGTAATCCTGAGGCAACCCCAATTTATCTACCCATTGTAGTCAATAACTTTGTCGCCAGTCCTGATCTCATCATTACCAACCTACAAGTCGGTGACACCGAAGTGACCATCACGATTGTCAACACCGGCACCGCCCCGGTCGTCGATGCCTTCTGGATTGATGTCTACTTCGATCTCGACGCGCCGCCGACTGTCAACCAGCCATGGCCGATGACAGATGCCAGTCACGGCGTCGTCTGGGGATTGTCCGGCAGCAACCTGCCGATCATGCCGGGCGAGTCGCGCACCCTGACACTGGCCGATGCCATCCAATTCTTCAACAGCAAACAAGTAACCAGCGATCCGCCCTATCCGGTCGAGGTCAATGTGTATGGGTACGTCGACTCGGTCAAGGTCGGCTCCGGCTTTGCAGCCGTGAAAGAAAGTAACGAAAGCAACAACGTCTTCGGGCCAGTTACCTCAGGGGTGGCCGGCGGTTCCACGCATTCCGTTCGGGCACAGATATCTCTCATCGCGGAGCCGATGCCGGCGAGATAAATGGGGCGATAGTTAGATGGTGGGTTCGTTAGCTAATAATTAACCCATCACAAACAAACTAGCACACTAACCAACTAACAAACTAACCAGCAAACCGACTATTTAGGAGTGATAAATCATCATGAGTAAAACCCAACTGAGTAATACACGTGGCTTTGTTATTCTGGCCGTTGCGGTTGTATTGACGGCTTTCGGCGCGATGACCGGCTTGCTGTGGCCACCGCTGCTCACTAAAGCGGACGCGACCTTACCTCCCCGCGATGAGCCAACACCCCACCCCGATGGCGATCACGATCACGACCGTACTCCGATCGGGGCGCATATTCTGCTCCAAGTGGACTCGGTACCGGCGGAGGCTTGGGGCGTGGTGCAATGGCTGGGCAATGACGGCAACTGGCACGATGTCGAAGGCTGGCAGGGGCCGGTGCCGGCCAATAGTCAGTGGTGGGTGGCGGCCAAGGATTTCAACACCGGGCCGTTTCGCTGGGCCATCAAAAGCGGTCCCGGCGGCGCGGTCATCGGCGTCAGCGAGTCGTTTATGCTACCACAGTTTCCCAATGAGACGCTGATGGTGAGTGTCTCCCTCTCGAGTTAGCGTTATTCGCCTGGTGCTCCTTGTCGTAGACCTCGTAGGGGTGGGCATCCCTACGAGGTCATTTTTTATGGGATCGACAAAGCTTGCTCTGTCCTCAGAGACCTGACATATTTTCGACGGCTATCATTGACTCAAATATTGTTCCAAATGGGCCGGCTCGTTCTAGCAAATGATGGTCGGAAACCGATTAGGTCTGGCCCGAAAAATGCTTTTGTTCCCTCTGCTCACAACTGATATAATAGTCTCCATGAATACCCCAAGTGAGTCGTCTGTAAACAAAAAGCTGGATGTCGAAACCTTCCTTGACCTTGGGCAACGCTATCCGATCATCGATGTTCGCACACCGGCTGAATTTGCCAAAGGCCACATTCCCGGCGCGCTCAACATTCCGCTTTTTTCTAATGAGGAGCGGGCGATGATTGGTACGCTCTATAAACAGGTCGGTCAAAATGAGGCGATGCTGTTGGGATTGGAACTGGTTGGTCCCAAAGTGCGAGGATTGATCGAGCAGGTCCAGGCCGAAGCAGTTGAGCGAACCGTACTGTTCCACTGTTGGCGGGGCGGCATGCGCAGCGAAAGTATGGCCTGGCTGGTTGGGCTGTTTGGCTACCAAACCCACACCTTGCGGCGCGGCTACAAAGGCTTTAGAAATTACGTCTTGCAAACGCTGGCCGCGCCTCGCCCCATGGTTATTTTGGGCGGCAAGACCGGCTCCGGCAAAACGGACATCTTGAGAGAACTGCATCGGCGCGGCCAACAGGTCATCGATCTGGAGGCGCTGGCCCGGCACAAAGGATCGGCCTTTGGCGGGTTGGACGAACCATGCCAGCCGACCCAACAGCAGTTCGAAAATGAGCTGGCCGGGCAGTGGCGGCAGCTCGACCCGCAGAGGCCGGTCTGGCTGGAGGATGAGAGCCGGAACATTGGCCAGCTTGAGCTTCCCTTGAGTTTGTGGCAGCAAATGCAGCAGGCGACGACGCTATTTGTGGAAATTCCGGCCTTGTTGCGCAACCGGTATCTGGTTGAAGAATATGGACATCTGCCCTTGCCTGCCGTGAAAGATGCCATTCAGCGCTTACAGAAACGGCTCGGCCGCCAGAATATGGACACAGCCTTAAGAGCACTGGAAGACAATGATTTCACCACATGTTGTCATATCCTGCTGCGTCACTATTACGATAAAACCTATACTCGCAGCCTATCCCGCCGTGATGCAGCCGCGGTCCATCACCTCGAGCTTGACTCGATTGATCCGGCCCAGAATGCTGACCATCTGCTTACGTTTGTCGAGGCCACGCTATCTCCTCAGCTCACTGCTCTCCAATAAAACTATTAACCGACTAACCGTCGGCTATGCCAGATATTCAACAGACCAGCCGCTCTCAAAATTGGACGGTCTCCTTTTATTTTTTCGGATTCCCCTTTATAATGGAACTTAAGTCCTATCACAAATTGCATAGCGAATACATCTCGCACCCAATCAATTAGAACTCTGTTAAACTTTCCCAAAAGGAGTAACCATGATCTCGTACATCACCCAACAAAAAGTTTCAGCGGCTATGGACGAAGTTGTCACCACCCCTCAAGAAGATGTCAGTTTCCTCACTGACCAAATGATGGAAGAGCAGCCCGCTATTTTAGAATTTTTATATCGTCTGGATGTCCTGCCCTTTAGTCTTGAAGAAGGGATTGAGTTCGATGAAGATGAACGAGAGTACATCCTTTATATTGGTATTGTGGTTTGGAAAACACTCTCGGAAAGCGCGCGTCCCACTCCCCAGGTCACTTGGGACGATCTCTACACTGTGATCACCGATTTTGAGATGCAATTCGCCAAACTGGTTAAACAAGGCCCGGGTTCAGCCACGGGAGCAGCCATTCAATTTATCGAAGAGCATCCCGAACCGGAACTGCTACGTTTTATTACGGATGCGATGCGGCCTCGCCCGGATGAGCCCAATTTTCCCCCCATTCGTCCAGAGTACCAGTCGATCGTTACTATGATATTTCAAATTGCCCTAACAGCTATGCTGCAACCCAGCAAATATAATTAGGTTTGATCAAAATCTTGTCATATAGCGGCCAGGGTGAATGACCACCCTTCCCTACCCTTTCGCGTTCCTTCTAGAGCTATTAACAAATAGCTCTTTTTTTATGCTAATTCGCCCAACGCCAACTTCCGCGACTTCGGAAAGAAAAGAAGGGGTGAATAAAGTCACCCCTTCTTTTTATTTACAAGCGTGGCTATCAGATACCGATGTCACGTTGTTGCGTTGGTTCTGATAGAATCGCTGTTTCTTTTGATTTAATCACCCAAATTGGATACAATGAGCAAAATGACACTTACACGAAGGTGTGTTCCGAAAATGGCCAAAAATCAACCCTTCAAGGCTATCCACCCCCGGCAACTACGCTGGCAAAGCGTTTGGCAGCGGCTGACCCAACCGTCTCATCTAATTCAGGATGTATCTCTACGCCGCAAAGCGGCCTTGCTGTCGGGACTGCTGCTGCTTATTTTTGCGCTGGAAACATTATCGATCATCTTCCGCGTTGTCTTCTTTCCTGACTATCAACTATCCCTTCGGCCATTAGTGATTGTTCTTTTATTGGGTAGCATCTATCTCCTCAGCCGGACCCACTATTATCAAATAGCTGCTATAGTGACCGCTTTCTTCTATCCCGTGGTCGTATTCACTGTTGTCCTTAGCGGCACCTCGCCTATTCCGGAACTGCCCTTAATGGGCCTAATGATCTCTTTAGTCATCGGTAATTTGTTGCTTACCATACCCGGCTTGGTGGCTTTAGGCGTTTTTAATATTGCGGCCACAATAATTGTGGTCTGGTTGGTACCCGAAAATTTTCCTCATATTAACCTTGTGCCGGCGATTATTCTCTTTAATACCATCGCCGCAATTCTAGCCATCGTATCACGGTGTATGTATCAAAACATCGAGCGAGATCGCCTGGCTATGCTGCGAGAGAGCGAGGAACGCTTCCGAGAGTTGGCCGAAAATATCAAGGAGGTTTTTTGGGTGATCACGCCAGGGGTAGAAACGATCGAATATGTCAGCCCGACCATTGAGCAGGTATGGGGTCATCCGGCCAGCGAATTTTATAAAAATCCCGCTATCTTTTTACAAAGCATTCATCCCGATGACCGAGAAACGGTCGTCAAGCCCCGCTTAAAACGACAAGCATTGGGTGAACCGACCTACCATGAATATCGCATTGTACACCCCGATGGAACGATTCGCTGGATTTGGGATCGCGGTTTTCCGCTCAAGGATGAGACCGGCCAGGTCTACCGCGTGATGGGCATTGCTGAGGATATTACTGAACGCAAGCAGGCCGACCAACAGTTGCACGACAATGAAAAGCTGCTCCGGGCGGTGGCCGAACAATTTCCACGCGCCTATCTATCGGTCATTAACATCGACCTGACGGTTGGCTTCACCAGCGGACAGGAGTTCAAACGCCACCAAATCGACCCCAAAATGTTTATAGGACTCCATGTGCGAGATATTTTTGGGGCTTACGGGGATGAAGAAGCTGTAGAGGCGATCATAGCTGCTTATAACCAGACATTTGCCGGCCAGGAACAATGCTTTGAGCGTTCGCTGGGAGGAGAGCATTTATTATTTGAAACCAGGCCGTTGGTAAATGAGCAGGACGAGATCCATCAGATACTGACGGTAGTCCAAAATATTACCGAGCGCAAGCAGGCCGAAACCGCTTTGCGCCAGTCTGAAGAGCGCTTTAGCAAAGTATTTTCAGCCAGTCCTGACGCCCTTTTTCTGTCACGCATGCGAGATGGGTATATCGTTGACGTCAGCAAGAGCGTAGAACAGCTATTTGGCTACAGCCGATCCGAGCTAATTGGCCTGTCCACCACCGGGAAGAATTTGTATGCCAACGCTGATGATCGTTTTGAACTAGTGAGACAGTTACAACAGCACGGTTCGCTCCAAGATTATGAGATAGTCGCTCAAAGAAAATCGGGCGAACTTCGCAGGTTGACCACCTCTATTGAACTGATTGAACTGGATGGCGAGCCGCATATGATTTCATCGGTCCGCGATGTCACTGAGCAGAAGCAGATTGAAGCTCAACTGGCCTATCACGCCTACATTCTGGAAAACCTGGCTGAAGGCCTAAATTATGTAGACGATCAGGGCATTATCCGCTTCACTAACCCGGCCTTCGATGCCATGTTCGGCTATGAGCGGGGTGAAGTGATCGGCCAACCTATTTCAATTGTGAATGATCTGCCGCCGGAAGAGAATGAGAAATTTGTGGCCAACGTTCTGACTATATTACAAACCAAGGGTCTGTGGGAAGGCGAGTTCCTCAACCGCAAAAAGGATGGCACCCCAATGGTTACCCAGGCCAGAGTTCAGGCCTTAACTTTAGGTGAGCAAAGCTATTGGGTCACGTTTCAACAGGACGTTACCGAGCGCAAGCGGGCTGAGGCCGCCTTACGGGAAAGTGAAGCCCGCTATCGCGCCCTATATAACCACTCGCCGGTGATGATGCACTCCTTTGACGCAGCAGGCCGATTAGTGAGTGTTAGTGATTACTGGCTGGAGGTGATGGGCTATGAGCGAGAGGAGGTCATCGGCCAGCCGGCCACTAACTATCTTACCAAAGAGGCACAACGTTTTGCTCTCCAAGTCGCAATTCCCGAATTTAAGAAAACCGGACACGTTAAAGATATCCCCTTCCAATTTGTAAAAAAGAATGGCGAAATTATCGACATCCTGCTCTCAGCCGTGGCTGAGTATGACAAAGATGGAAATTTTGAACGCAGCATGGCGGTCCTGATCGATGTCACCGAGCGCAACCAATTAGAAGAACAACTGCGCCAGGCCCAAAAGATGGAAGCTGTGGGTCAGTTGACCGCCGGCATTGCCCACGATTTTAACAACCTCTTGACGGCGATTAACGGTTTTGCCGAATTAACCAAACTGGCTCTGCCGCCCAGCGACCCGCTCACGCGAAATATCGCCAAAATCTTACATTCCGGCCAGCTGGCCGCTAACCTGATTAGCCAACTGATGATCTTTAGCCACAAACAAATTGTTGATCCTCAAGTACTTAACTTGAATGAAGTCGTCGATCAAACCGATAAACTGCTGCGGCGGATCATCGGTGAACATATTGATTTAAAGACCGCTAACTTTCCGGCCCTATGGCCAGTAAAGGTTGACCGCACTCAGTTAGAGCAAATTATCGTCAACCTGGCGGTCAATGCCCGCGATGCCATGCCTGAAGGCGGCCAACTAACCATCGAAACCGCCAATCTGGTCCTGGATGAAACCACCAGCCGAGCCGGCTATCTTCAAATGACACCCGGCGACTATGTGCAGTTGATCGTTCGCGACACGGGGATCGGTATGAGTCAAGCCATCCAAGCCCGTATCTTCGAACCCTTTTTTACCACAAAAGCCAGGGGGCGCGGTACCGGCCTGGGGCTGGCTACTGTTTATGGCATTGTTAAGCAAAGTGGCGGCCAGATTCGCGTCTGTAGTGAAGTAGGACAAGGAACCACGTTCAAGATTTACCTACCCCGGGTCAGGGAACCTGGTCCTAGTCCATCGCCGGCCGTGGACTCGATGGCGTTGCCCACCGGCAGCGAAACGATTTTACTGGTTGAAGATGATGAGGGCGTACGGGGTCTGGTCTCACGGATTTTAGAGATGCAGGGCTATACTGTATTGGCTGCGTACGACGGTCAGGAAGCCCTACAGTTGGCTGCTCATCACAGCGGCAATATCGACCTGTTATTAACCGATGTCGTGATGCCGGGCATCCATGGCCGAGCGCTGGCCGAACAACTCCGCCGGACCCTGCCCAATTTGAAAATTCTTTACATCTCCGGCTACAGCGACGAGGAGATCGCCCACCACGGTGTGCTGAACCCCGGCGTAGCTTTTTTACAAAAGCCGTTCAAAGCCAGCGCCCTAACTCATAAGTTACGCCAGGTATTAGACGTGCCTGCCCCAAATTAGCGCCGGCATCTCGATATCTTTGGTAAGTGGAATGTTTAGAAGCTATCTTTAAAGTGGAAGTCCACAGATTTACACAGATGTCACAGATGCTTATCTCAATATTGATCATATCAGTGACAATCGGTGTCTATCTGTGGACCCCAGAAGACGTTTAAACCGGTTTCTTAGGCTTATCGCTGGTAGGTCGCGTGGCGGTGTCCGTTCAGCGCTGGCGTCGGAACGGGCTGTTTTAGCGCCGGGTAGGTCGACATCCCGGAGTTAGACGGCGTTTTTGTGGGTGTCGCTGCCGCGGCGGAGGTCGGCGTTAGCTTGAAGCGAGTTACTACCTCGTTCAAGTTTTGGGCCATCTGGTTGAGAGTTTGAGCGGATATACTCACTTCTTGTACTTGGGCGCTCATCTCTTCGGCTGCAGCGCTAACTTCTTCCACGGCGGCGCTGTTCTCTTCGCTCACTGTGGCGATATTGTTCATCAGCGACGTTACTTCGTGTGAACCGGCCGCCATCTCTTCTGTCGCCGCCGAATTTTCCTCTACGACTGCCGATACCCGCTCGGCGTCGCTCAGCAGCTTCTGCGATGAAACGTGCATATCTTGAGCTGCCGCGGAGATTTCGGCCACTTGCCGGGTGACTGCTTCCACAGCTTGTAGAATACGATGCAGCGCTTGTCCCGCCTCATCGGCGCGGCCGACGCCCAGTTCAACCTCGTTTTTACCTTCGGCCATGGCCGCCACCGCTTCGGTGATGGTTTGCTGGATGCCCTGGATCAGGCTACCGATCTCCCTGGTGGCCACTGTCGATTTTTCGGCCAGCTTGCGAACCTCATCGGCGACAACGGCGAAGCCTTTGCCGTGCTCACCGGCCCGAGCGGCTTCGATGGCGGCGTTGAGCGCGAGAAGGTTGGTTTGGGAGGCGATATCGTCAATAGTTTCGATGATGCTCCCAATTTGACCGGAGCGCTGGCCCATTTCCTGGATTTTCTGAGCTAAGAGGCCCACCGTGGCTTTAATCGTTTGCATCCCCTCAATCGTCGATTCGATGGTGCCGGCCCCTTGGCGAGCAGTCTCGGCCGCAGCCGAGGCCTCTTCATACCCGGTTTGGGCATTCGCTGTTACTTGCTGAATCACCTTGGTCATCTTCTGGGTCACATCAGCCGACTGAGATATAGCGACGGCTTGCTCTTGAGCGCCTCTGGCCACATCGTCAATAGCCTGCATCATGTGGTCAACAGAGGAAGTTGCCTGTGCCACACTGGTAGCCTGTTGAGATGTTCCGTGGGCCACTTGTTGGATGGTGGTGGCAATTTGAGCTGTGGCCTGGCTGGCCTGTTCAGCGACGGCTGACAATTGGCCCCCGGCTTGAGCCATGAAACAACCAATGCGGGTCGTTTCCTCAATGGTATCTCGGACAGCCTGTTTTAATAAAGTGTAACACTCGGACAAGTCGTGCTCGGTTGTCCGGGGCTGAATTTGGCTAAGATCAAGCCCGATCGACTCGAGATAATCGTAGAAGAAAGCATCTGATACCGCTTGCATATCATAGTTGAACACCGTAAAGATGGCCTGTTCAG
>JAGRCC010000296.1 GCA_020433785.1 Anaerolineae bacterium | reverse complement strand
GATCGCCTCGCTGCCGAAGCGGAAGAAATCACCCAGTTGGGCATACCGGGCGTTATTTTGTTTGGCCTGCCGGCCGAAAAAGACCCGATTAGCCGGGAAAATTTTGCCGAGGACGGCATCGTTCAGCAAGCGATAAAAGCGCTCCGGGCGGCGGTTTCAGATTTAGTGATTATGACCGACGTCTGCATGTGCGAATATACCGATCACGGCCACTGCGGGGTGATCGAGGATCATCACATTTTGAATGATCCGACGTTAGAAATTTTAGGGCAGGTGGCGGTCTCGCACGCGGCGGCTGGGGCGGATGTGGTGGCGCCCAGTGCCATGATGGATGGCCAAGTAGCCGCCATCCGGCAGGCGCTGGATCAAGCCGGTTACACCGACACGCCCATTATGGGCTATTCCGCCAAATATGCCAGCGCCTTTTACGGCCCGTTTCGTGACGCCGCCGACAGCCCGCCCCAATTTGGCGATCGATCAACGTACCAGATGGACCCGGCCAATCGACGCGAGGCCATGCGTGAGATTACGCTTGACGTTTCAGAAGGGGCTGATATGATCATGGTAAAGCCGGCGATGGCTTATCTGGACATTATCCGGCAGGCGCGCGACACATTTCCTGACTTGCCTCTGGCCGCTTACAATGTTAGCGGCGAATATAGTATGCTCAAGGCCGCCGCCCGGCTGGGCTGGCTCGATGAAAAACGGGTTGCCCTGGAAAGCCTGCTGGCGATTAAGCGGGCCGGCGCTGATATGATCTTAACTTACTGGGCTAAAGATGCCGCCGGTTGGTTGGCATCGATGGGCTAATATTGGCCTATCCGTAGACCTCATGACTGACGCTTTAAGCAAAGTATACCGGTCTGGATAGATTACTACGATATATTATTGGAAATGGTTTATCCCGTCTAACCAAACGGGTAACTGGGGATAACTATGCCTGAACTTCGACAAAATATGGCAACGAAAGAGTGGGTGATCATCGCCACCGAGCGGGCCGAGCGGCCGGATGGTTTTATTCAATCTGAGTCGCTCAGCATCACCGGCGATGAACCCACTTTTGACCCAACCTGTCCCTTCTGCCCCGGCAATGAAGAACTCGATCTAGAAATCGAGTGCTGGCCGGACCGAGACGTATGGCAAACCAGGGTAGTCCACAACAAATTTCCGGCCTTATCGAAAGATGACTCGCTCACTCGAAAATTTGATGGCGTGCAGCGCTGGATTTCCGGGGCCGGTCACCACGAAATTGTGGTCGATCACCCGAAGCACAATACGACCTGGGCGCTGATGTCGCCCCCCGAGATTATGGCCGTGTTAGAGATGTTTCAACGGCGCGGCTGGCGGATCCACGAAGATGAGCGGGTCGAGCAGATTATCTATTTCAAAAATCACGGGTATCGGGCCGGCGCTTCGCTCAAGCATCCGCATAGTCAGATCATCGCTTTACCGATAGTGCCGACCAACATCCGGCAGCGATTGGAAGAGGCCCGGCGTTATTTTGATGATTACGGTCAAAATGTCTTTCGAGTGATGGTGGAAAATGAGTTGGCTCGGGGCGAAAGGATTTTAGTCGAAAGCAAACATTTCGTCGCGTTTGTATTGTATGCGGCTCCGGCTCCCTTCCACACCTGGATAATCCCCCGCCAGCAGAGCATCAGCTTTTTATATGCCCAGCCCGACGAGCTGGCCGACCTGGCCGAGGTGCTGGTCAATGTTTTGCGCCGCCTCTACTTTGGCCTGCGCGACCCCAGCTATAATTTAATTATCCGCTCCGCGCCGGTCAAGGAAATCAGCAACGATTACTACCAATGGTACATAACCATTGTACCGCGTCTGAACTATGCCGCCGGTTTCGAGTTAGGCAGCGGCATGTTTATCAACCCGACTCTACCCGAAGGCTGCGCCGATTTTTTACGCAAAGTAAAGATTTAACCGGCTAATTTATTTGACAAACAGCCTTGGCTTATTATAATTGAAACGTTGTATATCCATCGAAAATTATTTGAGCAGGCCGATTGGCTTGTTGAATTGAACTTGTTAAGGAGAAACCAATGGCTAAGAAAAAAGGGGTGCGCATTGTGGTGAGAATGCGCAGCACCGAAAGCGCCCACACCTACACTACCGAAAAAAATCGACGCAACGACCCCAGCCGCATCGAGCTGCGTAAATATGATCCGGTCGTCCGCCGCCATGTGATCTACCGCGAACAAAAGTAGGTTTTGCTCTCAGGCGAGCGGTTTTCTTAGCGAAAACCGGCTGTAAGACGCCCAGTGGGTTTTGATCGGCACTGAACTAAACATCTAATTTTAAGCCGCACGTGACAAAAACTTACCCTATTAGCTACTTTGGCGAACGTCAAAATCGGGTAAGTTTTTTGTTTTTGGTACGAATTTTCAGTTTTCATTAAACTGTCATTAACCAACTAGTTTTAGAATTAGAGAAATCTGTCACTAACCCACTTTTCCCGATCAATCAAAAAGTAAATTCACCTGTGAGTAAGGAGTTCTCCACGCTATGGAAATTGTTGCACAACTGGCCGACCGGGTCATGAGCAACGTTGAACAAGTGATTATCGGCAAACACGATGTTGTTGAGTTAACTTTGCTGGCCCTGCTGTGCCAAGGCCACCTATTAATTGAGGATGTCCCCGGCACCGGTAAGACTATTCTGGCCCGGGCCGTGGCCCGTTCAATCGGCTGCTCCTTTCGGCGAATTCAATTTACGCCCGATATGCTGCCCAGCGATGTGACCGGCGTGTCCGTCTTTAACCAAAAAACCACCGAATTTGAATTCCGACCCGGCCCAGTTTTCGCCCAAATTGTCCTGGCCGACGAGATCAATCGGGCCACACCCAAAACGCAAAGCGCCCTGCTGGAAGCCATGGACGAGCGACAGGTCACGGTTGATGGCTACACCTATATGATGGAACAGCCCTTTATGGTGCTGGCCACCCAAAACCCGATTGAGTACGAAGGCACCTTCCCCCTGCCGGAAGCCCAACTCGACCGCTTTATGCTGCGGATTAATATGGGCTACCCCGATAAGGCCAGCGAAATTGCTATTTTGGGAGCGCAGCAGTTCACCCATCCTATCGCCACCTTGGATCAAGTGATTAGCCAGGAGGAGCTGCTTGAGGCCCAGGAAGCAGTCAAGCAGGTTTATGCCGATGACTCAATCAAAGAATATATTGTTAACCTGAGCATCGCTACCCGCAATCACCCCGATGTTTATCTGGGGGTCAGCCCGCGCGGCAGCCTGGCTTTATACCGCACCTGCCAGGCCATGGCCGCCATTCGCCGCCGAGATTATATTATTCCCGACGACGTCAAATTTCTCAGCGAACCGACGATGGCCCACCGGCTGATCATCAGTCCGGCGGCCCGCATCAAAAATGTCGATCCCAAAGAGATCATCGAAGATATTTTGTCGTCGGTGCATGTCCCGGGTACGCACGTCGGCCAGCGATAGGGAGTTCATAGTTGGGGAATCTCGAACGAAGCTGGGTCCTGATCTTAGTCTTTATCCTCTCGTTGCTGGGAGCGTTGTCGATAGGGCACGCACTTTTTTTCAATCTGCTCTATATGTCCGGGGCGATCCTGATTTTGAGCTACGCCTGGGCCTGGTTGAATTTGCACTGGGTACGCGTCACTCGCCAAATTCGAGCCAATAGCGTCCAAGCCGGCGGCTTCATCGACGAACGGCTGGTGCTGGTTAACACCGGCCCGCTGCCTAAACTATGGATCGAGCTAAAGGATGAGTCGAACCTGCCGCTGCACCGGGCCAGCCGGGTGGTCTCAAATTTACGAGGCAAGACCCAGCAAAGCTGGCATGTGCGTACGCCCTGCCACCGGCGCGGTCGCTACAGTTTAGGCCCCATTACCCTGCACAGCAGCGATCCGTTTGGCCTGTTTCCGCTGCAAAAAGCTCTGCCCAAAAATTTCTCTTCGCATGTGGTCGTCTACCCGCTGGCGGTTGACCTGCCCGAATTCCAGCCGCCCATCGGCGAGCAGATCGGCGGTGAAGCGCTGCGCCGCCGGACCCACTACGTCACCACCAACGTCTCCGGCGTCCGCGAGTATGCTTTTGGCGACAGTTTCAACCGAATTCATTGGCGTAGCACGGCCCGCACCGGCCGGATGATGGTCAAGGAATTTGAGCTGGATCCCATCGCCGATATCTGGATCATTTTAGATATGGATTACACCATCCAGGCCGGCTTGAGATTCGAAGAAATTCCTTTGCCCCGCCTGCCGGAAGTTTATTGGGAAAAAATGCCGGAATTTGAACTGCCGGCCAGCACAGAAGAGTATGCCATCGCTGCCGCCGCGTCAATTAGCAAACACTTTTTAACCCAAAATCGAAATGTGGGGCTGCTGACCTACGCCAACGGCATCCATCGCGATATAGCTCAAAGCGACCGGGGCGCCCGCCAACTGACCCGTATTTACGAAACCTTGGCTGTCACCCAGGCCAAAGGGGCCATCCCCCTGGCCGAGGTTTTGATTGCTGAAACGATGCAGTTCAGCCGCAACACCACCGTCATTATTATCACCCCCTCCACCACCTCTGATTGGATCGCGGCCACGCGTGATCTGGCCAATCGCGGCATTAAACCGACGGCCGTATTGATCGACCCCGCCAGTTTCGACGCCGAGGCCGACACCTTGGAAACCGAAATCGAATTAACCGCTAGCCACATCCCTCACTACATTGTCCGTCAAGGCGACCGCTTAGAAGACGCATTAGCCAACGCCCGATCGACCAACCGACGCTAAAAAAACAAAATCTGTGAGTCCGGGGTTAAGAAATCCCGAACGGCGAAACGTAGCCAAGCCACAACCGAAATTGGAACACGGATCAGACGGATCAACACGGATAAAAAATTCAGATCGGTGAAAATCCGGGCAATTGACGGTTAAAAACTGAGAGCTAAAGGCTTACTTACGGCTCACCACCGGGGTAAATGACAAACAACCGGTGAAGCTGTGATACCAACCAAGGAAGCAATGATATCAACCAGAGAAGCAGGGATACTAACCGGAGAAGCAATGATACCCACCGGGGAAGCAACGATACCCACCGGGGAAGATCAGTAATCCACCGGGGAAGCAGCCACACCAACCAGGGAAGATCGGTCACCAACCAGGTTGTGTATGGTTTTTACCCCGTTGTGTATGGGTTTTACCCCGTTGTAGAGCTATGTGAAGAGGAGAGATTCGTATTTAACACGGCAGGCATTGGCATTCTGCCGGCTCTGTACGATTACGAGCGGGTATTTGATTTTAACCTAACGATGTGGCTCTTTTGAATGCCGTGGGGGAGACACACGAATAGTGCGTAGTGGGTATTTCGTAGGTGAGATACTACGCATATTGAAGTTTAGCCCAAACCCTGGGTTCCGCCTGAGGTAGGATTAAGCTGAAATGCACCCTCATCTGATGATCACTAGCACAATAACCAAGATTGTGCTAAACTAATTATTCAAAATTGACAATTGATAATTTGAAATCAAATTGTTAACATCCTGCATCGACACAAACTGAGGTAAAGATTCTATGTCGCAAAACGGACATCCAAAAACACTCTTTGAAAAAATCTGGGATAAACACGTGGTGATTGCTGAAGCAGACAGCCCCACGGTGCTCTACATCGACCTGCATTTGGTCCACGAGGTTACATCGCCTCAGGCGTTTACCGGCCTGCGTGAAAAAGGGTTAAAGGTACGCCGCCCTGAAAAGACCATCGCTACGATGGATCACGGCATTCCGACCACGCCGCCGGAGATTCCCATTAGCGATATTATGGTGCTCAAGCAGATTAGCCAGCTCGAGAAAAACTGCAACGATTTCGGCATCCCGCTGCACGGTCTGCACAGCCCCAATCGGGGCATTGTTCACGTGATCGGGCCGGAGTTGGGGCTGACCCAACCGGGGATGACTATCGTCTGCGGCGACAGCCACACCAGCACCCACGGCGCGTTTGGAGCGCTGGCCTTCGGCATCGGCACCAGCGAGATCGAGCACGTACTGGCCACGCAGTGCTTGCTGCAAGTTAAGCCCAAAACCTACGCGGTCAAAGTTGAGGGACAGCTACCGAAAGGCGTTTCGTCCAAAGATATTATCCTCAACCTCATCTCGCGCATCGGCATCGGCGGCGGCACCGGCCATGTCTTCGAATATATGGGCGAGGCCATTCGCGGCCTGTCGATGGAAGAGCGGATGACTATTTGCAATATGTCGATTGAGGGCGGCGCACGAGCCGGCATGGTCGCGCCGGATGACACCACCTTCGAGTATATTGCCGGGCGACCTCACGCGCCGCAGGGTGAAACCTGGGACGCCGCCGTAGAACAGTGGCGAACGCTGCCGACGGATGAAGGCGCTACTTTTGATAAAGAAATTGTCATCGATGCCAGCAAATTAGAACCGATGATTACCTACGGCACCAACCCCGGTATGGGCATGCTAATTACCCAACCCGTACCCGACCCGATGCAGCTTGGGGATGTAAGCGAGCGTCAGACGCTGGAGAAAGCGTTGAAATATATGGATTTGCAGCCGGGGCAATCTTTGCTCGGTAAAAAGGTGGATGTTGTCTTCCTGGGCAGTTGCACCAACTCCCGCCTGAGTGATCTGCGGTTGGCGGCCAGTCTGCTCAAAGGCCATAAAGTGGCCGACAATATTCAAATGATGGTCGTGCCCGGCAGCCAGCAGGTCAAACAGCAGGCCGAGGCCGAGGGCATCGATAAAATCTTCAAAGAAGCCGGAGCCGATTGGCGCGAAGCCGGCTGCTCGATGTGTATCGCCATGAACGGCGATCAGTTAGCGCCGGGGCAGTACGCGGTCAGCACCAGCAACCGCAACTTCGAAGGTCGGCAGGGCAAAGGCGGGCGCACCTTCCTGGCCAGCCCGCTCACCGCCGTGGCTACCGCCATCACCGGCCAAATCACCGATGTCCGCACGATATTAAATTAGCCATTTTTGTAACAGACTGGAACGTAATTAGACAGAATTTACAGAATTGATCAGATAGGCTTTCTAAAAATCTTATAAATCATGTCAATTCTGTCGAAAACCAAAAATTGAGGATTGACGACAATGGAACAATTCACAGAATTAACTGCCAAAATGGTATCGATCCCTACCGAAAATGTCGATACCGACCAGATCATTCCTGCCCGCTTTTTAAAAGTAACTGATAAAAACGGACTGGGCGATAATTTATTCTTCGACTGGCGCTACAATGCCGATGGCAGCCCCAAAGAAGATTTCATTCTCAACACCGAGCAGGGTCACCAGGCCAAAATTTTAGTGGCCGGCGACAACTTCGGCTGCGGCTCGAGCCGCGAGCACGCGCCCTGGGCGATTATGGGCTACGGTTTTCAGGCCGTCGTCTCGACCAGCTTTGCCGACATCTTTCGCAACAACTCATTGAAATTAGGGCTGCTGCCGGTGATTGTGGATAAAGAGACCTATTATCAATTGACGAGTCTGATCGAAGAAGAGCCGGAGACGGAGATTTTTATCGACCTGGCTAACCAAACCCTGCAATTACCGGACGGGCGTAAAGTCAAATTTCCAATTGACAATTTTAGCAAAAATTGTATTCTCAATGGTGTCGATCAATTAGGTTATCTGCAACAGCATGCCTCGGCCGTAGAGGCGTATGAAACCGGCCATCCGGATCGGGTGAATACGGTGGCGGCTTAACCTGATTTTAGACGATCACGCTTGGCTCACAGAGCATTGTCATATCTTCGCTGAGCAAACGTGATCGATTCATTTTTAACAAATGAATAGTTTATATTCATCTTATCCCTAGAGAGGGAGGTCGATATCGAAAAATCTGGCACAAACATTGTTTCTAACGGGGTTTTTACTTAGGCTAAGTCCGACCTAAAGTAATCCAAAGCGTTACAAGGCCGTGACGAAAGTTAGCATCGTAGACGATGAAAGGATGATTATAATGTCTCAAATTTTGGATTTACTAGGTGAACGAGCGGAAAGTTTATTAGGCTTTACCTGTAAAGGTATTCCCAAAGAATCATTACATTTGCCAGGTCCGGATTTTGTGGAGCGCGTCTTTATGCAGTCAGATCGCGCCCCACAAGTGTTGCGCAGTTTGCAAAGTATGTATGATCATGGCCGGCTGGGCGGGACGGGTTATATGTCGATCTTGCCGGTTGACCAGGGTATCGAACATACCGGCGGGGCCTCGTTTGCACCCAATCCGGAATATTTTGATCCCGAAAATATTGTCAAATTGGCGATTGAGGGCGGCTGCAACGCGGTCGCGTCAACGTTTGGGGTGTTGGGGATTGTGGCCCGTAAATATGCTCATAAGATTCCCTTCCTGGTTAAGTTCAACCATAATGAGTTGCTGACCTACCCGGAAAAGTACGATCAAGTTTTCTTCGGCAACATCAAGCAAGCCTGGGATATGGGCGCTACGGCAGTGGGGGCCACCATCTATTTCGGTTCGGCGGAGTCGAGCCGCCAGATTATTGAGGTAGCGGAAGCGTTCGCCTACGCCCACGAATTAGGGATGGCGACTGTCTTGTGGTGCTACCTCCGTAACTCGGCTTTCAAGAAAGACGGGGTCGATCACCATACCTCCGCCGATACGACGGCGCAGGCCAACCATTTGGGGGTAACGCTACAGGCCGATATCGTGAAGCAAAAGCTGC
>JAGRCC010000295.1 GCA_020433785.1 Anaerolineae bacterium | reverse complement strand
GTAATTGGTAAATGGTAATTAGAGATTAAACTGCCAATTACCATTTACCAATTACTCTTCTAAATAAGTAAATACATATAAAGAACAGACAGCAGGATGCCCCCGCCTAAAGTGGCTCCGGCAAAAGTTTGACTAGCGGTGTGGCGTTGAAGGCGAACCCTGGCCCAGGCGATAACCGGCACACTCAGCGCGAACCCAATCGACAAACTGCCCACAACCAACCAGGCCATTACGGCCATTCCCGCCGCCGAGGCGCTGTGGAAACTAATTTTCCAACGCAGGGTAATGGCTAAAAAAATGACAGTTTGTAGGCACATAGCCGCCGCCAGCGCCACCAGCAAGCGCGGCGCGGCGCCGAAGTGCAGAATTCCCCAGGCCAGGAAAGCCGCCGCCACGGTGACTAACAGCGGGCGCGTTCGCTGCTCGCGGACTTTGAGATGGATATCGGTAATGTGGCCTTTCTTAAGCAGCCAAACCAGGTACAGCAGCGGCATCAATACGACCAACAGCAGATAAATCCCCATCCAATACCAGGTCGAGCGGGAGGCCGGTAAACTCAGCACGCCCAAGGCGATACAGGCTGTTGTGGTTAGCGGTGGGCTGCCGATTTGTGAAATCCAAAAAGCCAGTCGTTCGTCCCAGGCCACAGCCGTTATTGTCGCCGTATTCTCCAATAAATTTTCGCTAAGTTGTTCCATAGGAAGAGCGAGACCCTTTCGGTTAGTAGCCACAGATGAGGCCAATATCAGTGTAATTCCCTCGATTAAAGGCTGAGTTAACACCTTTTTAAGACCTCTTTAAGTTCAAGTTAACTGTTTTTAATCATAACGACAATGTAAAGGAACAGCCGGTAATATTAAAGAGGTTTTACATATCTTTTATATAACATTAAACTAGTCTTAACAAACAGTTTGATTAACCATGTTATTTTTATTAGAAAATGTGAGGGGGTAGTACCTATGAGAAAAATCAAGAAAATAAAAACCGCACAACGGAAACTGGTTAACACAACTCACGACTTTATTTTCAAAAATATTCATCGTCATCGACTTATCTATAATCAATGTTGGGAAGATCCCCGCATCGACCGGCAGCTCTTGGAAATCAAACCCGACAGCCAGCTGGTCATGATCACCAGCGCCGGCTGCAATGCCCTGGACTATTTGCTCGACTCACCGGAAACGATCCACTGTGTCGATGTCAATCCCCGGCAAAATGCCTTACTCCACCTAAAGCTGGCCTTTATTCAACGCGGTGACTTTGATAACTTATTCACCATGTTCGGGGTGGGCGGGTACAACACCTACCAAGACCTATATCGACAAGTTCGAGATCAATTACCTGACTATGCGCAGCATTTTTGGGATGAAAAGATTTACTACTTTGACCAAAGCAAACCAAAAAAGTCATTTTATTATCACGGCACATCGGGCGATATTGCCTGGCTGCTGAGCAAATGCTTGCTACAAACAAAAAAGCAGCTTCGTCGCCTCTTTTTCGATTTGATCGAAGCGAACGACCTGGCCGAACAAAAAGAAATTTACGCCCGGATGGAACCGACCTTGTGGAACAGCGTTAGCTGCTGGCTGGTTAAACATCCGCTGCTGCTGGCCATGCTGGGCGTGCCACGCCCACAAATCAAATTGATTGAAAAGCGCCATCCCGACGGGGTAGTGGGATATGTCCGCGATAATTTGAAACGGGTCTTCACTGAGGTGCTTATGCACGAAAACTACTTCTGGCGGGTTTATTTAACCGGTTCGTACAGCCAAAGCTGCTGCCCTAATTATCTTAAACAGGAGAACCTCGACCTACTACAGGCCAACAATGACAAGATCGAGAGCCACACCACCACCCTGGCCGGTTTTTTGAAGGAAAATCCGGGTCACTATTCGCATTTTATCCTGTTGGATCATCAAGATTGGCTGGCCTGGCACAATCCTAACGCCCTGCGCGAAGAGTGGCAGTTAATTTTGGAAAACAGCCAAGTCGGGACTAAAATTCTGATGCGGTCTGCTGGCAGCGATATCAATTTTATTCCCAATTCCATCCAAACCTCTCTACGATTTTTTCCGCAGTTAACCCTCCCCTTACACCAATTAGACCGCGTGGGTACTTATGGCAGTTTACACCTGGCCGAGGTGATATGACCCAACTCGATGCAACCCTACCAACCACGGACCAATCGCTGCGAATGGAGCAATATTACCGGCTCCATTCTAAAATTTATGATGCTACCCGCTGGAGTTTTTTATTTGGCCGTCACCGGATAATTGAACGGGTGGCTTCAATGCACACCCCCAATCATATTTTGGAAATCGGCTGCGGCACGGGCAAAAATTTGGTCGCTTTAGGGCAAATGTTTCCGCAAGCCAAAATCATCGGTCTTGATATTTCCGAGTCGATGTTGAGTGTGGCCCGTAAAAAATTGGGGGCAATGACGCAACGGATTTCGCTGCTGTGTTCGTCCTATGATCAGTCGCTGAAGTTGGCTCAATCTTTCGATTTAATCCTGTTTTCTTACTCCTTGACCATGATGAATCCCGGTTGGGACCAGGCCATCGAGCTGGCTTACCGCGATTTAAGCGACGATGGGCTGATCGCGGTGGTTGATTTTCATAACTCAACATTGGCCGGATTCAAAAAATGGATGGCCGTCAATCACGTGCGGATGGATGGCCACATTTACGCCAAACTTGATCAACGCTTCTCCCCTCAAATCACCGAAATAGAGCAGGCATACGGTTTCCTATGGCAATATTTTCTATTTGCTGGTAAAAAACAGGATGGTCATAATGACTAAAAAATTAAAGATACTCATAACCATTGCCACCTTTTTAATGGTACCATTACTCGCTTACCTGTATTTATTTACGCAAAAGAAACAGCAGTATAAGGTCATAGAGCAAACTCAAAAAGAACTTATCAAAGCCCATCAACACGAAATAACTCTAAAGATCTTTAATACGGAGGATTTACCACGGCTTGTAGAAGGCGCTGTCACCATTCCCAGCTTTCTGCCGGAGCCACTGTTTGCCGAACTCCACACCATTGTTTTAAGAGAAGCCAAAACAGAGCGAACTTACCTACCAGGTCATAAAAAAGGAGGCACCATTTCGTACGAGGAACTCCATCACCTGGCTCCCAAAATCATCGCTTTGTATCACTCCCCGGAATTGAGACAGCTTATATCGCAAGTTGTTGGCGAGGTGGTCAACCCAACGCCTATTAATGATCAAAGCTCGTGCTCGCTGCTGTACTATGACAAACCGGGCGATCATATTGGCTGGCACTACGACCACAACTTCTACAACGGCCGTCACTTTACCGTGCTGCTGCCCATCATCAACGAACATCTGGCGACCAAAGAACTTTCCTCAACCCGTTTGATGGTTAAAATGAACGACTCGGAAGAAATTGTGCCCACGCCACCCAATACGCTGGTCATATTCGAGGGGGCGCGCACCGTCCATAAGGTCACGCCGCTAGAAGCCAATGAACTGAGAATTTTGCTCAGTATGACTTTCTCCACCACCGAGCAGGCCTCGATCCCCAAAGAGGTCGCCCGTCGCTTTAAGGACACCGCCTTTTTTGGTCTGCGCGCCCTGTGGACTTAATAGATCGAAAATCGGTAAATAAAAAGCGCCAAAACAGTAAGACCGTAAATTGATTCAACCGTCTTACTATTTTGGCGCTCAGGCAGACCGATAAATGGCCTATTTGATGGCTATTTTCTAAGCACCATCGGGCCTAACCGACGGCCGCCTAAAAGGTGCAGATGCAGATGAAAAACCTCTTGCCCACCGTGGCTGCGACAATTCACAATGAGACGATATCCATCCTCAGCAATACCCTCATCTCGAGCAATTTTGGCCGCCACCACAAACAAATGACCCAATAGCGGCTCATCTTCCGGCGTGACATCATCAACGGTCGGAATGAGCTTATTCGGCACAATGAGAATATGAGTCGGCGCCTGGGGGTTAATGTCGCGAAAGGCCGTGGCCAACTCATCTTGATACACAATTTCGGCCGGAATTTCTTTCCGAATAATTTTGCTAAAAATTGTCTCTTCAGCCATAAAAAACTCCGCTGAGACTCAAAAAATCAAGCAGAAAGGCTTGCTTGATTTTCGATGTTAAAATTTGTTAGCCACCGCTCAAGATTTGGGAGTGCGGCGCAAATCAGGCATATCCCGCTCTAGATACTGGCCCATTTCTTTCAGGTGACCATGCGTATAGGGCAGCAAGGCCATATATCTGGCTCGCTTGACCGCCAAAGCAACCTGGCGCTGGTATTTAGCACTAGCGCCGGTCTTACGGCGAGGACGAAGACTGCCGTCATCTTCTAAAAAATAGCGCAAGGCGCGAAGATTCTTCCAGTTAATATCCCCTATTTTTACCGGCGGTTTCTTGCGGCGGCGTGGTCCGTAATTTGACCGTTGCCGTCCAGAGAAGGATCGATCCGAAGAAGATGATCGTCTTGGCGGCCGACCAGATGAGTCGCCGCTATTATCATCGCCATCTCTTCTTTGATATCTACGTTTTGGAAATGAATTACTTTGTTCTTCGTCTGCCATTGTTTCTATACCAATTAAGTAATATCCTTCAGAGAGAGCCCTTCATCACTCAGGTAAGCCACCAAACCTTTTTTGTCGATGGTGCGTAAGGCACGGGTAGATACCTTCAGGCGAATTGAACGGCCTAACTCAGGAACAAAAATTTTTCGTTTTTGTAAATTGGGTAACCAGCGTCGTCTGGTTTTCTTCTGGGAAAATGGGACATTGTTACCGGTTAGCGGTCCCTTACCCGATATTTGACACTTGCGAGACATATAAAACTCCCTAATTCTTGAATACTAATTCAACGATTGCAATCAATAAAATTACCACACAATGGGCATATCGACAAATGTGCGAAAGAATTTTTTCCTGTTTATGGTAAGCGGTTAAAAAAAGGGGGGATGAACTAAACCAACTACAAAACGCCGCGACGTCGCCTTATGGTTAAGAACCGTTCAACTGAACCTTGAGGTCATTAGCCTGACAAGGCTCAGTTGAACAAATCAGACCCATGCCACGATTAACCAGCGGCTAACCCAGCGGCTCTTTGCTAATTTGGAATAAACAAGATGGATCGCCGGCCGCTTTACATTCAATTTCTTCAACTCTAAAGTCTTTACCACCGCTAACCCAGCGCAACCCTTCTTGCAGAATGCCCACAGCGCCATAACATACCTGCCGGTCGGCTTTGTGGTTCCAACACATGGGGCACACATGGATATAATAGTCGAAATGATCTTCGTGTTCGATAACTTCAGAGCGTTGGTCACTAAATTTATTAAAGGACTCAGCCATCGCTTTTAGCCCGACTTTCAGTTTTGTACCCATCGGCAAAACTTTGAAAGCCAAGTCGGCGGCGCCGGCTGTTGCTCCAAACTTTGATAGTCCTTCAGCAAAAGAGGCTCGGCCGGAGCGAAGGGCCAAACCTCGACCACCCCGCGGACCATACATTTCGATAATACCTTGGGACAAGCCTGTAAAATCGGCAAAATCGAACTCGCGACTCAGGTTTGCCGGCGGATAGTTATTAATTAGATGGGACAGGCCGGCCAGATTTAACAAGGCGTTAAGACCATTCTTACCCATCACTTCTTCCAAAGCCTGGATGTAAATCCGGCCCATCAAATTTGGATAGTGGAGTCCGCTTCTTTCACTCATAAGATATTATACCTTCTCTCGATGAATTCTAGGGGTCGGTATCAGATAAAATATTACCTGAGGTTGGTTATGTCTGCAAATATTGATGTGATTACTTTACTTAATGCCCCTCGCCCATGATACTCTCTGCTGTCATAATCGTCAAGCTAGGTTAGTCAATGTCTTTAAGGAAACCCACTTTTCCGGCTATGAAAACGGGTTTTACGGCATAAATAGCGCAACTTGTCTATTATTCGCCAAACTTAATCCCTTGAGCCAGCGGCAACTCGGTCGACCAGTTGATCGTATTAGTTTGACGACGCATATAAGCCCGCCAGGCATCCGATCCCGACTGCCGCCCGCCGCCAGTCTGTTTTTCGCCGCCAAAAGCGCCGCCGATTTCCGCCCCGGAGGTACCGATATTCACGTTGGCGATACCGCAGTCAGACCCCAGCGCCGACAGGAAATACTCGGCGCTGCGCAAGCTGTCGGTAAACATAGCGCTCGACAGCCCCTGTGGAACGCCGTTGTGAAGAGCGATGGCCTCATCGAGCGACTCATACTCCAGCACATACAGGATCGGGGCAAAAGTTTCTTCGGCCACAATCTCACTCTGGCCGGACATTTTGATGATCGTCGGTTCGACAAAGTTGGGGCCAACCTCCGGTCGAGGCCGGCCGCCGGT